>JBPYDT010000052.1:0-3404 GCA_051986275.1 Acidimicrobiia bacterium
GGGGCGCGGTCCCCGTCCGTCGCCCAGGTCCTCGGCGTCGCCTCGCTCGTGCTCGGCGACGGCGGGACGAACCGGGAGGCGATCGCCGGCATGGTCGTCGACGCCGCCCGCGGCGTCGAGCTCCCGCCCCGCGAGGTGCGCCACCACGTCGGGAAGAAGACGGCGCGCCTGGTCACGGCGTGCACCGAGGCGCTCGCCGACCCGGCGCGCCTGGACGCCGAGCCGGACCCGTCGGTCGTACGGGTGTGCGCCGCGGTCACCGTCCGTGACGTGCAGGAGCTGCTGCGCGACGTGCGCCGCCACGGCAGCGTCGCCTTCGCGCGCCACGACGAGCCGCCGAACCGCATCCTGGAGCGCTACCGGGCGCTCGTGGCGGTCTTTCGCCGTCGCCTCGGGCGCGTGAGCGCGCTGACGCCGGAGCTGCGGGCGGCCGTCGCCGAGCTCGAGCGCGACTCCGAGCTCGAGACGGCGATCGCGGCGTGGCGCGTCTCCCACGTCGACGCCGCCTGACGTCCCGGCGCTCGGCGGACCGCCCGTCGCCTCCTGACCCGCTCGCTCAGGCGCTGAGCGCCGGCGGGCCGCCCCGGTAGGCCGCGAGGAGCGACCGCAGGTCGGCCCGCTCGATCGCCTCGGCCGCCCGCGCGGCCCAGTCACCCGTCCGTTCACCGGACAGCGGACGGGTGGCCCACAGGCCGGCGACGCGCGGCAGCGCCGGCCCGTGCGCGCCGGCGAGCGACCGACCACCGCCGGGCCAGACGTACGCGTTGACCGTGACCCGCTGCACGAAACGGCGATCGACGGGGAGTCCCTCGGCACGGAGCCGCTGCACCACCAGCGACGCGAGCGCGTGCAGCTCCCGGGTCCCGAGCGCGACCGACGTGGCGAGGGGCGGCACGGCGGTGAGGAGCGTCTTCACGGAGAACGAGAGCCGCGAGCCGACGTTCACGGCCCGGTTGGCCCAGCGTCGCGAGAGGCGCGAGAGCGCCGGGACGACGACGGTCGTCAAGCCGGGTCCGACGGGCGACTGCACGTGCGCGCGCACGTCCTCGGCGCTGTGCAGCGGCATCGGGGCGACGACGGCGCGGCCGACGACGGCGTCAAGGATGCCCTCGACGACCGCGTGGAGGCCCGTGGTCGACGCGGCGGGCGGGCGTGCCGCCGGGACCAGCTCGGGCGTCACGGGCGTGCGCCAGGCGTCGGGGTCGTCGCCGGCGATGACCATGGGCACAACCTACGGGTTCGCCGGCCCCCGTCTGGTCTCAGGCTCAGATCTGGCGGCCCGTCGCCGACCAGTAGGGGTCGCGCAGCAGCCGCTTGTACAGCTTGCCCGTCGGTGAGCGCGGGAGCTCGGCCGCGTAGTCGAACGAGCGGGGCACCTTGTAGCCCGCGAGGTGGGCGCGGCAGTAGGCGCGCAACTCGTCGGTGAGCGCGTCGGATCCCTCGACCCCGTCGGCGAGCTGGACGGCCGCCTTCACCGCCTCGCCATACTCGTCGTCGGGCACGCCGAACACCGCCACGTCGTGCACGGCCGGGTGCGCCGCGAGCACCCCCTCGATCTCGGCGGGGTAGATGTTCACCCCGCCGGAGATGATCATGTCGATGCGCCGGTCCGAGAGGTGCAGGTACCCCTCCTCGTCGAGGAAGCCAACGTCGCCGAGCGTGAAGACACCCGGGCCGCGGTGCGCCGCGGCGGTCTTGTCCGCGTCGCCGTGGTACTCGAAGTCCGTGCCGAGCTTGTTGCGGACGTACAGCGTCCCGACCTCGCCGACCTCGCACTCCGTGCCGTCGTCGCGCACGACCACGACCTCGACGATCGACCACGGCCGACCGACGCTCGTCGGGTGCGCGAGCCACTCCTCCGAGGTGATGGTGGCGAGCATCGCGCCCTCGGTGCCGCCGTAGTACTCGACGAGCACCGGGCCCCACCACGCGATCATCTGGCGCTTCACCTCGGGCGGGCACGGCGCGGCCCCGTGGTGCACGATCCGCAGGCTCGCCCCCGAGAACCGGGCGCGCGCGTCGTCGGCCACGCGCAGGAGCCGCACCAGCTGGGTCGGGACCAGGTGAAGGTTCGTGACGTGGTACCGGTCGATGAGGTCGAGCACCTCGGCCGCGTCGAAGCGGGCCCGCATGACGAGCGTCCCGCCCGCCAGCAGCGGGAAGACGGCGAACGCCCACTGCGCCGAGTGGTACCAGGGGCCGCAGAGGAGCGTCACCCCGTCGGTGGGCACGCCGAGGTTCTCGACCGCACCCTGGGTGATGAGGCCCCACGTGGACGCGGGCATCCCGGCGGCGGTCAGCATGTTGCGGACCCCCTTGGGCCGGCCGGTCGTGCCCGACGTGTAGAACATCGGGCCCGCGAGCACCTGCTCGGCGGGCTCGTCGGCCGGCTGCGCGGCGACCCAGTCCTCGTAGTCGGCGCCGCCGATCGTCACGGGGCTCACGTCGCGCGCCGCCTGGGCTACCGCGGTGCGGGCGACGTCGGCGTGGTCGGGGTCGGCGAACAGCACGCGGGCGTCCGCGTCGTCGAGCACGTATGAGATTTCGTCGGCGACCCAGTGCCAGTTCAGCGGCACGACGACGACGCCGGCGTGCATCGCCGCCGCGAGGACCTCGAAGAGCTCGACCCGGTTGGCGGCGAGCACGGCGACGCGGTCGCCGACGCCGAGCCCGCGGGCGCGAAGCGCGTGGATGAGGCGGTTGACCCGCTCGTCGAACGCGCGCCACGTGCGGGTGGTGCGCTCGTCGACGAGCGCCGCCGCGCCCGGCTTGCGAGCCGCGATCGGCGCGAGGGCGTCGGCCATGGGCGGCAGCCTCGCGCGGGAGGGCTCGCACGTACACTGCCGCGCCGTGCCGGGCTGGAGCTTCGCCGCCGTGTGGGAGCAGCTCGCGGCCGTGGTTCCCGACCGCGACGCGGTCGTGTGCGGCGACACCCGCCGGACCTGGCGCGAGTTCGAGGCCCGCGCCGCGCGGCTCGCGTCGCACCTGCACGCTGCCGGCGTGCGCCCCGGCGATTCCGTCGCGATCGACCTCACGAACCGGACCGAGTACCTCGAGACGTTCTTCGCCGCGCTGCGCCTCGGGGCGCAACCGGTCAACGTCAACTACCGCTACCTCGCCGACGAGGTGCACTACGTGCTCGCCGACTCGGGCGCCGCGGTGTGCGTGCACGGCGAGGAGGTCGCCCCGGTGGTCGCCGAGGCCGCGGCGCGGCTCCCCGCCGACGAGCGCCCGACGCTGCTCGCCGTGGGCGACGCCTACGAGGCCGCGCTCGCCGCCGCGTCCCCGGACGGACCGTGGCGGGCCCGGCGGCCGGACGGCGACGACGTGATCCTCCTCTACACCGGCGGCACGACCGGCATGCCGAAGGGCGTGCGCTGGCGCAACGACGACCTCTACGTCGC
>JBPYDT010000053.1:0-4214 GCA_051986275.1 Acidimicrobiia bacterium
ACGGGACTCGAACCCGCGACCCTCACCTTGGCAAGGTGATGCTCTACCAACTGAGCCACGTCCGCGTGAGGGATCGAGGATAGCGCCGCCCGCCACGAACGACCCCCACGCCGCCCGCTCGATCGCCGGAGCGGGCGGGCTAGGTCCCGGCGAGCCGCGCGACGACCGGCGCGAACGCCGGGTAGTTGTCGTCGCCGACGACGACATACGACACGCCCCACCGCTCTCGACGCTCGACCAGCGTGTCACACACTTCGTCGACCGCCCCGACGAGAGCCACCCCAGACGCCAGTGCCTCCTCGGCGCTGACGCCGAACGCGGGTGCAAGCCGCTCGGCGAGCCCGCGTGCGTCGTCGGTGATCGACGCCAGGAAGTACCGAATCTGGAGCTCGAGCTCGTCGAATCGACTGCCTGCACCCTCGCGGACCCACGCGATCTTCTGGGCGGTCTCGTCGGCGAGCGATGTCTTCACGGCGTCGTTCGTGATCGCGCCCGCACGGAGATTGGGGTTGATGCCCACGATGTCGGCCTCGCGGCCGGCCAGACGGAGCAACCGCGGCCCTCCCCCACCCACGAGGATCGGCGGATGAGGTCGTTGCACGGGCTTCGGAATCCCGTTGTAGGAGCGGATCGTGTAGCTCGGGCCGGTGTAGTTGAACGGCTCCTCTCCCCAAGCGCCCTTCACGACGGCGAGCGCCTCAGCGAGACGGTCGATGCGCACCTTGGGCGAGTCGTACGCGAGACCCAGGGCTTCGTAGTCGGTCTGCATCCACCCCGCGCCGAGGCCGAACTCGAGGCGACCCTCGGAGAGTAGGTCGACGGTGGCCGCCTCCTTCGCCGTGACGGCGGGGTGCTTGTAGTCGTTGCCGAGGACGAGCATGCCGACCCGCAGCTGGTCGGTGACGGCGGCCGCGAACGAGATCGCGACCATCGGCGCCATCTCGGTGTCGATGAAGTGGTCGGGGACGAACAGCGTCGAGTAGCCGAGGTCCTCGACCTCGCGGGCGAGGTTGCGCCAGTCGGAGGCCCCGTGGGCGCTGCCCGCTTGCACACCGAACCGGAAGGGTCGATGGGGCACGGCTCTACGTCCCCGCGAGGCGCTCGACGACCGGGGCGAAGCGCTCGGCGACGGCGTCGTCGACGACGACGTAGCTCATCTGCCAGCGCTCCCGGCGGGCGAGCAGGTCCTCGATCATCTGGTCGACGGTTCCCAAGATCGCGATCGGTGTCTCGAGCGCGACCTCGGGTGTCACGTCGAACGCCGATGCCATCCCGGCGGCGAGCGATTCGCGGTCGTCGGTGAAGTGGACGAAGCCCGCGTACTGCTGGATCTCGAGGTCGTCGAAGCGGTCCCCCGCCGCCTCGCGGACCCACTGCAGCTTCTGGTCGGTCGCGGGGGCGCTCAGCGACTTCGCGGCGTCCGGGTGCTCGGCCTGGCCGCGGCGCAGGTTGGCGTTGATCCCCACGATGTCCGCTTCGCGTGCCGCGAGCGACAGGACGCGCTTCGCGCCGCCCCCGACGAGGATCGGGATGGGCTGCTGCACCGGGTGGGGTCCGCCGCCGAGGTCGCTGATCTGGTAGTGCTTGCCGTGGAAGGAGAACTCGCCGTCGGCGAAGAGCCCCTTCAGGACGGCGATCGACTCGGCAAGCCGGTCCACGCGGACGCCCGGCGGGTCGAGCTCCAACCCCGCCTTCTCGTAGTCGACGGTCATCCACCCCGCGCCGAGTCCGAGCTCGAGGCGGCCGTCGGACAGCAGGTCGAGCGTCGCGGCCTCCCTGGCGAGGACGACGGGGTGCTTGTAGTCGTTCCCGAGGACGAGGGCGCCGACCCGGAGCGTGGTGGTCGCCTCGGCGACCATCGCCATCGCGGGGATCGGCGCGAGCGGGTGGTCGACGAAGTGGTCGGGCACGAACAGCGTCGAGTAGCCGAGCGCCTCGCACTTGCGGGCGTTCTCGCGGTACTGGTGGGCCGACTCGGCGCGCGGCGACATGACGCCGAAGCGGAACTTGCGATCGTGGGGCACCGGCGCACGCTAACGGGACCGCGACGACGCGGTCCATTGGCCACTCTTGCGTCAGCGCCCCGTCGAACCGAACCCGAACGCGTCGCGCGCCGTCGATTCGAGGGCGTCGACGGGGACCCAGTCGATCGACTCGGCCGCGACGATCACGAGCTGGGCGATCCGGTCGCCCCGGTGCACGGTGTAGGCCTCGACCGGGTCGGTGTTGACGAGCAGCACCTTCAGCTCGCCCCGGTACTGGGGATCGATCAGCCCGGGCGTGTTGAGGCAGGTGACCCCGTGGCGCAGCGCCAGCCCCGAGCGGGGCAGGACGAGCCCGCAGTACCCCGCCGGGATCGCGACCGCCACGCCGGTCGGGACCAGCGCGCGGCCACCGCCGGGCTCGAGGCGGGTGTCGGCTCGTGCGGCGAGGTCGTGTCCGGCGTCGTCGTCGTGGGCCTGGACCGGAAGCGGCAGGTCCGGGTCGAGTCGGCTGATCGGGATGCGCAGGCTCAAGGGGCGAGGTCCCCGGCGAGCTCGTCGTGCTGCTCGTCGGTGAGCGTGACGTCTGCCTGGTACTCGGGGTGGTCGACGACGATCCGCACCGGCCCGTCGGCGAACGCGGCCTGCTGCGGCGGGCTCATCGCGAACTTCAGGTAGTGCACGGTCGGAGTGGTGTCGGTGCGGGTGAGGCGCTCGACGTCCTGGGCGCGGCCCGCGCTGGGCTCGCCGCCGACCACGAGACTGACGTGCTCGTGGATGCCCAGCAGCCGGGGCAGCCAGTACCGGAGGGCCTCCTCGTCGGTGATCTCGATGAAGAGCGTTCCTGACAGCTCCCCCGTCTCGGGCACGAGCTCGTTGTAGGTCTCGACCTCGTGTGCGATCTGGTCGTCGCGCAGCATCCGCTCCGCGCGCGCCATCTCCTGGATCTGGAAGCGCATCGTCGCGGCGTTCTCGAAGACGATCGTCATGAGGTCACCGAGCGGGATGCGCCGCCGCCTCTTCATGGCGATGATCTCGGACCGGAACGCGTCGCGCTCGCGTTCGTACTCGCGCAGGTCCTTGATGTCGGCGACCGTGAGCTTGCGCACCGAGTCTCCTCAACCTGTGGGCCGGGCGCGTACGCGGCTGCGCCCGTGGTTGTCGGGGTGTCGCGACGACGGCCCCGGCGCCGCCGGGGCCGTCGCGGCGCGCCGGGCGGCTAGTCGACGCTGTCGAGGCCGGACGTGAACCGGCCGGCGTGGCTCTTCTCGGCGCGGGCCAGGGTCTCGAGCCACTCCGCGATCTCGTCGAAGCCCTCGTCGCGCGCCGTCTTGGCGAAGCCCGGGTACATCTCGGTGTACTCGTAGGTCTCGCCCTCGATCGCCGACTTCAGGTTGTCGGTCGTCGGGCCCACCTTCACGCCGGTGACCGGGTCGCCGACCTCGGCGAGGAAGTCGAAGTGGCCGAAGGCGTGGCCGGTCTCACCCTCGGCAACCGACCGGAACAGCGCGGAGATGTCCGGGTAGCCCTCCACGTCGGCCTTCTGGGCGAAGTAGAGGTAGCGGCGGTTGGCCTGGCTCTCGCCGGCGAACGCGCTCTTCAGGTTGTCGTGCGTCTTGGTTCCGTCGAGGGAAGGCATCGTGGGCTACTCCTTTGTCCTGGTCTGGTCGTTGGTTGGGACAGCTGACGCGGCGCAGTCCTCGCCGACACCGCGGAAGTGCACCTCCACGTCCGCGACGCGGAACCCGCGGCGGTCGCGGGCGGCGAGTCGTAGGTCCCGCACGTCCACGAGGACGTCGCGGACCCGGCCGCAGACGGTGCAGATGAGGTGGTGGTGGGCGTGCTCGACGTTCGGGTCGACGCGCACGCTGCCCGTGCCGAGGTGGATGAGCTCGACCTCGCGCATCGCCTCGAGGTCGTGCACCGTCTGGTACACGGTCTTCAGGGAGATCGTCGGCATCGTCGCCCGGGCCCGCTCGTAGAGCGCCTCGACCGTCGGGTGGCTCGCGTCACCCTGGAGCAGCCCGAAGATCGCCTGCCGCTGGGGCGTCACCCGCAGCCCCTGGTCCCGGAACCGCTCGGTGAGCTCCTCCACCGTTCTCATAACAAGGGCAGTTTATCGACAACGATTGTCAACTGCCGCATAGCCCCGATCCTCGGAGGATTGGCAGCCGCCCGCCTACGCTGCGGCGCCCATGGCCCTGCTGATCAGCGACGTGCTCCGGCACGCCG
>JBPYDT010000054.1:0-2309 GCA_051986275.1 Acidimicrobiia bacterium
GGCACGCGCAGCCAGGGCGCCATCCCGGCGACGAACATGTGGTGCGCCCAGACCGAGAAGCCGAGGATCAGGATCCCGAGCAGCGACAAGGCCATCAGCCGGTAGCCGAAGATCGGTTTTCGGCTCATGACCGAGACGACCTCCGAGACGATCCCGAATCCGGGCAGCATCATGATGTAGACCGCCGGGTGCGAGTAGAACCAGAAGATGTGCTGGTAGCCGAGCGCGTAGCCCCCGTTCGCGGTCTCGAAGAAGTTCGTGTGCATGACGCGGTCGAAGAGGACGAAGAACTGCGAGCCGGCGATGAACGGCGTCGCGAGGACGACCAGGGTCGAGGTCGCGAAGTTCGCCCAGACGAGCAGCGGCATGCGCCAGAACGTCATCCCCGGCGCGCGCATCGTGATGATCGTGACCAGGAAGTTGAGCGCGGTCAGGATCGAGCTCGCGCCCGCCCACTGGACGCCCATGTTGTAGAAGACCTGCCCCAGCGGCTGGTGCGAGCAGAGGGGCGCGTAGCACGTCCAGCCCGACGAGGGTCCGCCGCCGGGCACGACCATCCCCGAGAGCATGACCACGCCGCCGATCGGGAGCAGCCAGTAGGAGAGCGCGTTCAGGCGCGGGAACGCCATGTCCGCGGCGCCGAGCATGAGCGGGATCACGAAGTTGCCGAGCCCGGCGAAGACGGGCACGACGACGGCGAAGATCATGAGCGCGGCGTGCTCGGAGATCAGCACGTTGAACGTCTGCGGGTTGAAGTACTGGGTGCCCGGGCGCGCAAGCTCGGCGCGGAAGATGAGGGCGAGCGCCCCGCCGATGACGAAGAAGCTCATCGTCGTCGCGAGGTACTGGACGCCGATCACCTTGTGGTCGGTGTTGGGGCGGAAGTAGTCGCGCCAGGTGCGCGCGCCGTGGGTCGAGTGGTCCTCGGGCCGCGTCGGCTTCCCCGACCAGTAGTACGCCCAGTAGTCGAAGGCCCCGATCCCGATCAGGAGCCCGATCGGGTAGGACACCGTCGCGATCGTCACGAGCGGGGTGGCCTTCCACAGCGGGTACCAGTGGGCGAGCCAGCGGATCATCACCGCGAAGCCGAGCCAGAAGGTGCCGAAGAGCGGCGTCGTCCACGCCGCGCGCAGCCAGCCCGGCGCCGTGAAGCGGTGCCAGCCGGTCGGCCGCGGCGGCGGCCCGTGGTGGTGGTCGCCGCCCGACTCGTGGAGGGCTACGTCGTGGGTCGCGGTCGCATTGGTCATTGGAGCTCTCTCAGTGGGTGTGGGCGGCGATGAAGGCGACGAGCGCGGTGAGCACCGGCTTGGGGATCGTCTGTCCGAAGTTCGGCGGCATGACTCCCGTGTGGTAACCGGGCGGGATGTACTTGTAGGGGTCGGTTATCGCCTGCTCGATGAACGCCTCGAGCGACTCGTGGTTCGCGGCCGCGGAGGCGCTCAGGCTGTCGAGCGAGGGGCCAACCTTACCCACCGCCCCAGGAATCGCCGAAAAGGTGTGGCACGCCGCGCAGCCGCTCGTCGTGAACTGCTTGATCGCGTCGGCCGCCGAGGCCGTGCCGGTGGTCGGAACCGAGTTCCCCTTGTACCAGGTGTCGTAGGCCGACGTGCTCATCACGATCGCCTCGCTGCGCATGAGCGCGTGCCCGAGGCCGCAGAGCTCGACGCAGATCACGGGAAAGACCCCGGTCTTGTCGGGGGTGATCACGAGGTGGGTGACCATCCCCGGGACGGCGTCCTGCTTCTGGGCGAACTCGGGCACCCAGAAGGAGTGGATGACGTCCCGCGAGGTGAGGGTGAGGAGGACGCTGCGGTTGACCGGGAGGTGCAGCGTGGGGTAGATCTGGCGGTTCGGGTACTGGAAGGTCCACGCGAACTGCTGGCCGATCACCGTGATGCGGAGCGGAGCGCGGCCCGGGTTGCCGTTCTTGTTGAGGACGATCGCGCTCACGATCGCGATCGCCGTCACGAGCAGGAACGGGATCGTCGTCCACAGCACCTCGAGCCGCGTGTTGCCGTGGATCGGCGGCCCGTCCTCGGAAAAGTCGTCCTCCTTGACCCGGAAATTGAGAAACGCGTAGACCAGAACGGCGGCGACGAACGAGAAGACGACGAGCGCGATCACGGTCGCAAACCAGAAGGTGAAGTCGATCCTTCCGGCCTCGCGCGAGTAGGCGGGAGGAAGCCAGGGAACGAGGACGGCGACGGCTGTCGAGATGGCTGCCGCCGCGAGACCGATCAGCACGAGCTGCAGACGTGAGCCCCGACGACGCACCGGCACGAAGCCTACTCCAACGTCACAAACCTGGG
>JBPYDT010000055.1:0-7385 GCA_051986275.1 Acidimicrobiia bacterium
TTCGTGTCCGCCCTGGCCGCGTTCCTCGCGTTCGCCATCGTCCCCTTCGGCGGGGTCGTGCGGCTCGGGTCCCACGTGACGTTCCTCCAGCTCGCCGACCCACAAATCGGCGTGCTGTGGCTGCTCGCCATGTCGGGCATCGGGGTCTACGGGGTGATGCTCGCCGGCTGGTCGTCGGGCTCGAAGTACCCGCTGCTCGGCTCGGTGCGGGCGTCGGCGCAGGTGCTCAGCTACGAGGCGGCGATGGGCCTCTCGATCGTCGGGGTGCTCATCCACACGGGGACGCTGTCGACGCGGGGCATCGTGTTCCAGCAGGCCTGGAACAAGTGGGACTCGTTCGTGAGCCAGTGGCTGTGGCTCCCGGCGATCGGGGCGTTCATCATCTTCCTCATCGCGGCCACCGCGGAGACGAACCACCCGCCGTTCGACTTCTCGGAAGCCGAAGAGGAGCTGGCCGGCGGCTACCACATCGAGTACGGCGGGATCCGCTTCGCGATCTTCTACCTCGCCGAGTTCATGAACGTCATCACGATGTCGGCGATCGCCGTCACCCTTTTCCTTGGGGGTCCCTCCGGGCCGCGTCTCGGGTTCCTCCCCCGCGGCGGCTGGGTGAACGTGTGGATCATGCCCGTGTTCTGGTTCATGCTGAAGCTCTGGGCGGTGCTGTACGCCACGGTGTGGATCCGGGCGTCGCTGCCGCGCCTGCGCTACGACCTGCTGATGGACCTCGGATGGAAGGTCCTCATCGAGGCGGCGTTCCTCTGGGCCATGGTCACCGGCGTCATCGTGGTCGCCCGCGACCGCGGCTGGAACCTCTGGATCGTGACGCCGGTCGCCGCCGCCGCCGCACTGCTCGTCTACGGCTTCCTCATGCTGTGCGTGCCGCGCCGCGACGAGTTCGAGGAGATCCGCTGATGGGTCGCCTCTCTGGGTTTCGCGTCACGCTGAGCCAGGTCTTCCGGCCCAAGGTCACGGAGCGCTTTCCACAGGAGAAGCGCCCCAAGCCGGCCCGCTTCCACGGCCGCCACGTCCTCAACCGCTACGAGGACGGGATGGAGAAGTGCATCGGCTGCGAGCTCTGCGCCGGAGTGTGCCCGGCGCGCTGCATTTACGTGCGCGGCGCCGACAACCCACCGGACGCGCCCATCTCACCCGGCGAGCGCTACGGCTTCGTCTACGAGATCAACTACCTGCGTTGCATCCACTGCGACCTCTGCGTCGAGGCATGCCCGACCGAGGCGATCACCGAGACGAGCCTCTTCGAGTTCTCGTTCACGCATCGCCAGGACGCGATCTACACCAAGGACGAGCTCCTCGTCGACGACAACGGAAGGGCGCGGCGCCAGCCGTGGGAGCTGTGGCTCGGCGGTGAGGACGACGACACGAGCGCGTGGATGCGCGCCACTTCGCCGTCGGGCAGCGTCGAGTACGAGGACCGGGTCGCGTGGTCGGGCGAGCTCGGCTTCGGCGTCCGGGCGCCCGAGCGCGGCCAGCCGGGCGAGACGCCGGCGCTGCCGTCGGCCGAGCACGAGGCGACGACGTGACCGTCGTCCTCTTCTTCGTCTTCGCCGGACTCACCCTCGGTGGCGCGCTCGGCGTGGTACTGGCCCGCAACCCGGTGCACAGCGCGCTGTTCCTCGTGCTCACCCTGGTGAGCATCGCCGTGCTGTTCCTGCTCCAGGACGCCCAGCTCGTGGCGGCCGTGCAGATCATCGTCTACGCCGGCGCGATCGTCGTGCTCTTCCTGTTCGTGATCATGCTGCTCGGCGTCGACCGACCCGACACGTTCGAGGAGCCGCTGCGCTTCCAGCGGCCCGTCGCGCTGTCCATCGGCGCGATCGTGCTCGCCGAGGTCCTCTTCCTCGCCGGTCACCGCTGGGCGACGGGCACCAAGACCGCCCGCGGCGTCGGCGTGAGCGGCGGGGCGTTCGGCAGCAACATCCAGCGCGTCGCGCACGTTCTCTTCACGACGTTCCTCTGGCCCTTCGAGATCACGGCCGTGCTGCTCGTGATCGCGGTGGTCGGCAGCGTCGTGCTCGCCCGTCGGAGCGGCGAGCGGCCCGACCCGATCGACGAGCCGACGCCGTGATCGGCTCGTTCCACATCACGCCCACCTACTACCTGGTGCTCGGCGCGGCCCTCTTCAGCATCGGGGGCGTCGGGCTGCTCGTGCGGCGCAACGTGATCGTCATGTTCATGTCGATCGAGCTCATGCTGAACGCCGTGAACCTGACCTTCGTCGCGTTCGCGAAGGCCCTGAACGATGCCGCGGGGCAGGTTCTGGTGTTCTTCACGCTCGTCGTCGCCGCGGCCGAGGTCGCCGTCGGGCTCGGGATCATCGTGGCGATTTTCCGCCGACGCCGCGCCGCGACCGCCGACGACCTGCGGGTCCTCGAGGGCTAGCCGCATGCCGCTCCGGGGGACGGGATGACCGCGCGCGACCTGCTCGGCCTGGCCGGCATCGTCCCGCTGCTGCCCATCGTCGGCGCGGTCGTGCTGCTGTTCTGGGGGCGACGCATCGGCAACCCCCGTGCCGGATGGCTCGCGACCGGGACGGTCGCTGCGTCCTTCGTCTGGTCCATCGTCCTGTTCGCTGCGCTGCTCAGCCTCCCGCCCGGGGCGCGCAGCCACGTCAGCCTCGTGTGGACCTGGCTCCCTGCCGACCAGCTGCGGGTCCACATCGGCTTCCTCGCCGACCCGCTCTCGGTCACGTGGTGCCTGCTCGTGACCGGCGTCGGGTCGCTCATCCACCTCTACGCCATCGGGTACATGCGCGACGACCCGAACTTCGCGAGGTTCTTCGCCTACTTCAACCTGTTCGCGGCGTCGATGTTGCTGCTCGTCCTCGCCGACAACTACCTCCTCACCTTCCTCGGCTGGGAGGGCGTCGGCCTCTGCTCGTACCTCCTCATCTCGTTCTGGTTCGAGCGGCACACCGCGGCGCTCGGCGGCAAGAAGGCGTTCATCTACAACCGCATCGGCGACTTCGGCTTCATGCTCGCCATGTTCCTGCTCATCGCAAAGTTCGGGAACCTCGACTACACGGCGACGAACCACGCGGCCGCGCACGCATCCAGCGGAACGGTGACCGCGGTCGCGCTGCTGCTCTTCCTGGGCTGCGTGGGCAAGAGCGCCCAGGTGCCGCTGTTCCCCTGGCTCACCGACGCGATGGAGGGCCCGACGCCGGTCTCGGCGCTCATCCACGCTGCGACGATGGTCACCGCCGGCGTCTTCCTCATCTGCCGGGCGCACCCCTTCTTCGACGCCAGCACCGACGCGATGACCGTGGTGGCGTGGGTGGGCGGGATCACCGCGCTCGGCGCCGGCACGATCGCCGTGCTCCAACCCGACATCAAACGGGTGCTCGCCTACTCGACCATCAGCCAGCTCGGGTTCATGTTCCTCGCGCTCGGCACGGGCGGGTACACCGCGGCGATCTTCCTCGTGATCGCGCACGCCTTCTACAAGGGCTGCTTGTTCCTAGGCGCGGGGTCCGTCATCCACGGCAACGCCGAGAACCAGGACATGCGCACGATGGGTGCGCTGCGCCGGTTCCTGCCGATCACGACGGCGGCGATGATCGCGGCGTGGCTCGCCATCGCGGGCGTGCCGCCCTTCGCTGGCTTCTGGGCGAAGGACGACGTCTTGTCGAGCGACTTCTTCAGCCACCACTACGCCGTGTGGATCGTCGGCGTCCTCGCCGCGGTGATGACGGGCGTGTACATGACCCGCCTCATGTACCTCACCTTCTTCGGCAACGAGCGCTTCCGCGAGGCGCCCATGCCGGTGGTAAGCGGCGGCGCCGACGACGACCCGCCCGACGTGGAGGCCGAGCTGGGCTACGACCCCGACTACCTCCCGACCGTCGTGTACGGCGAGCCGCCTCGCGCGCCGCGCCTCGCGGGGCACGACCCGCACGAGGCCGTGTGGACGATGGCGCTGCCCATCGTGGTCCTCGGCGTGCTGTCGATCGTCGGGGGGATCCTCGACATCCCGCTGAAGGGCGTGACCTGGCTCGAGTCGTGGTTGGCCCCGGTGTTCCAAGGCGTCCACCAGCCAGCGGCCAGCACGTTCTCCAAGGGCGGCGAGGTGATCGCGATCGCGTTCGTGGCCGCCGCCCTCGGGATCGTGATCGGGTACGTCGCGTACCGGCACGGGCTGCGCACCCCCTCGGACGACCCGCTGGCCGACCGCCTCGGCTCCACGGCCGACGTCGTGGGGAACGGCTACTACTACGACGAAGGCATCAGCGCGGCCGTCGACGGACCGGTGCGCGCCGGCGCCGAGTTCCTCGACGAGGACGTCGACCAGACGGTCATCGACGGCGCGGTGAACGGCACGGCGCACCTGATCCGTCGGCTCGCGGAAGAGTTCGGCCGGCTCCAGGACGGCTTCGTGCGGCGCTACGCCGTCGGGATCGCCCTCGGCGCCGCGGCGATCCTCCTCTACCTCATCGCGTTCGCGGTGCACTGAGATGCCCGGCGGCTTCCCGATCCTCACCGCGATCATCGCCACGCCGCTCATCGGCGCGGTCGTCGTCTCGCTGCTCCCGTCGCGGCGGCCTGAGATCGTGCGTGCGGCCGGCTACGGGTTCACGGCCGCGACGCTCGCGCTCTGCTGCTGGCTGCTCGCCAACTTCTCGACGTCGAGCGTCTTCTTCCAGTTCGTCGAGACCCACTCGTGGCTCCCCGGGATCGGCTCCCGCTACATCGTCGGCGTCGACGGCATCAGCCTCTTCATGGTCCTCGCCACGGCGCTGCTCACGCCGATCGGCCTGCTCGCCTCCGAGCGCTACCCGAGCGAGCGGCCGAAGGCGTTCATCGTCTTCTTCCTGCTGCTCGAGTTCTCGCTCCTGGGCGTGTTCCTCGCCCTCGACCTCATCGTGTTCTTCCTCTTCTGGGAGCTCGTGCTCGTCCCCATGTACTTCCTCATTCAGGGATGGGGGCACGGACGCCGCCAGTACGCCGCGCTGAAGTTCTTCCTCTACACGAGCGCTGGCTCGGCGCTGCTCTTCGCCAGCATCCTCGTCCTCGGGTTCATCCACCAGGCTCACACCGGCGTGCTCACGTTCGACTACCGGGTGCTCTCGGCCTGGTCGTGGCACGGCCTGTCGCTGAACACCGAGACGCTGCTCTTCCTCGGCTTCATGGCGGCGTTCGCGATCAAGCTGCCGCTCGTCCCGGTGCACACGTGGCTGCCCGACGCCCACACCGAGGCGCCGACCGCCGGCTCGGTGCTCCTCGCCGGCGTCATCATCAAGATGGGCGCGTACGGGTTCCTGCGGTTCTCGTTCGACCTGTTCCCGCACGCGTCGGTGAACCTCGCGCCGCTCCTGCTCACGCTCGGCGTCATCGGCATCCTCTACGGGGCGATCGTCGCCGCCATGCAGAAGAACCTCAAACGGGTTATCGCCTACTCGTCGGTGGCCCACATGGGGTTCGTGCTCGTCGGCATCTTCTCGCTGACCGTGTTCGGCCTCGACGGCGCGCTCTTCACGATGCTCAGCCACCCGCTCACCACCGGCGCGCTGTTCCTCGTCGTGGGGATGCTCTACGAGCGGCGCCATACGTACGAGATCGCCGACTACGGCGGCATCTGGCACTCCGCGCCCGTCCTCACCGCCCTGTTCCTCGGCGCGCTGTTCGCCGGCATCGGTCTCCCCGGCTTCTCCGGCTTCATCGGGGAGTTCCTCTCGCTCCTCGGGACGTTCGTGTCGCGTCGACCGTGGGCGATCGCCGGGGCCGTCGGCGTGATCCTGGCGTCGGTCTACATGCTGTGGGCGTTCCAGCGGGCGTTCATGGGCAAGCCCTCCGCGATCGTGCGCGGGCTGAAGGACGTCAGCCTCCGTGAGGTGGTCGTCGTCGCGCCGCTGCTCGCGCTCAGCCTGTTCCTGGGCCTCTACCCGGGCTCGGCGCTGAAGCGTGTCGAGCCGACGGTGAAGCGCAGCATCGTGAACCTCGAGCTGAAGACGGGCTACAAGGAGAAGCGCCCGTTCGGCTACTCCGCGACGAGGCTGCCGTCGGGCGTCACGTCGAACGAGTCGATCCAGCTGGGGCTCGGCCGGTGACGACGCCGCTCCCGCACCCCTCGGTCAACTGGCTGGCGATCTCCCCCGAGCTCGCGCTCGCGGGCGCGGGCATCGCGATCGTGACGATCCGCGCGCTGCTGCGCCGCCGGATCAACACGACCCCGCTCTGCGCGACACTCGGCATCGCGGGGATCGTCGCGGCCGGCGTCGTCGAGTACCGGCTGTGGCACGACATCCGCCACCACCAGGCGATCACCACGGTCGCCGGCATGGTCCGCGTCGACCTCTTCGGCATCTTCCTCGGGGTCGTCGTGCTCACCGCCACGATCCTCGCCCTGCTGCTCTCCGTCGCCTACCTGCAGCGTGAGCGGCTCGACGCGCCCGAGTACCTGGCGCTCATCCTCCTGTCGGCCGCCGGCATGCTGATCATGACCACGGCGAACGACCTCATCGTGGTGTTCCTCGCCCTCGAGGTCCTGTCGATCCCGCTCTACGTGCTCGCGGCGTTCGACCGGCGGCGGCTCAGCTCCCAGGAGGCGGGGCTGAAGTACTTCATCCTGGGCGCGTTCTCGTCGGCGATCTTCCTCTACGGCGTCGCGCTCACGTACGGCGCGACCGGCACGACGTCGCTCACCGGGATCGCCGACTTCCTGTCGAGGAACACGCTCCTCGATCAGGGCACGCTGCTCGCCGGGATCGCGCTGCTCCTGGTCGGGCTCGGCTTCAAGGTCGCGGCGGTGCCGTTCCACATGTGGACGCCCGACGTGTACCAAGGCGCGCCGACGCCGATCACGTCCTTCATGTCGGCCGCCACGAAGGCCGCCGCGTTCGCCGCGCTGCTCCGCGTCTTCGGGGTGGCGTTCCCGCTCTACCGGACGGACTGGCGCCCCGCGGTCTGGGCCCTCGCCGTCCTGTCGCTCGTCGTCGGGAGCGTCGCGGCCGTCGTGCAGACCGACATCAAGCGGATCCTCGCCTACTCGTCGATCGCGCACGCCGGCTACATCCTCATCGGGTTCCAGACCGGCACGGCGCGCGGCCGAGAGGCCGCGCTGCTCTACCTCTTCGTCTACTCCTTCATGACCATCGGCGCCTTCGCGGTGATCACGGTCGCCGCCAAACGGGGCGACGACCAGCACTCCCTCGACGACTACCGAGGCCTCGCCCTCGAGCGGCCCGTCATCGGCGGGCTGCTCATCTTCTTCGTGCTCGCCCAGGCGGGCGTGCCCTTCACCGGCGGGTTCATCGCCAAGCTCGAGGTGTTCAGCGCCGCTGCGCAGGCAAACCAGTACGGGCTGCTCGTGATCGGGGTGCTCACCGCGGTCGTCGCCGCGTTCTTCTACCTCCGGATCGCGTTCAC
>JBPYDT010000056.1:0-5392 GCA_051986275.1 Acidimicrobiia bacterium
GCCGCCCCACCCACGGCGTCGTGAGCGATGGCGTCCAGTGCTTCTCCGGCCTCTTCGAGCGAGTACGTGTCGAACTCGGCCCGGACGGGCGCCTCGGCGGCGATCGCCATGAACTCCTCGGCGTCGCGGCGGGTCATGTTGGCGACCGAGCGCAACGACCGCTCGCGCCACAGGAGCGCGTAGTCAAACGACGGAATCGGTGACATGTGGATCCCGGCCAGGCTTACCGTCCCGCCGGGCCGGACGACCCGTAGCGCGACCGGGACGAGCTCACCCGCCGGTGCGAACACCACGGCGCGATCACAGGGCACGGGTGGCAGCTCCGCGGCGTCGCCGACCCACGACGCCCCGAGCTCACGGGCGAGCGCGCGGTGCCGCTGGCCACGCGTGAGCACGACGGCCTCACAGCCCCAATAGGCGAGGACCTGCAGCGTGAGGTGCGCCGACGCCCCGAATCCCATGAGAGCGACTCGGTCGCCTGGTTGGACCTCGGCGCGCCGCAGCGCCCGGTAGCCGATCACGCCGGCGCAGAGCAGCGGCGCGGCCGCCAGGTCGGACAGCGCGACGGGGAGCTGCACCGCGAAGTCCTCGGGCACGGTGATGGCGTCGGCATAACCACCGTTCGCGGTCCAGCCCGTGAAGCGCGCGGCCTCGCAGAGGTTCTCCTCGCCGCGCCGGCAGTACGCGCACACCCCGTCCGCCTCGTGCAGCCACGCCACCCCGACCCGGTCGCCGACGCGCAGCCGGGTGCAGCCCGGCCCGAGCGCCTCGACGAGGCCGACAACTTGGTGCCCCGGGATGATCGGAAGCACCGGGAGCTCGAGATCTCCCTCCACGACGTGCAGGTCGGTGCGGCAGCACCCGCACGCGCGGACGGTGAGACGCACCGAGCCCGGGCCCGGTTCGGGCCGGTGGCGCTCCTCGAGCACCAGGGGGCGCTGGCCGATGGGTGCCGGCGCGTGGAGCACCTGGGCCCGCATCGTGGCGGTCACGGACACGCCAATGCGGCAATCACGGGACGGCGAACGTTGCCTGACCCTTGATGGCGGCGCCGCCGCTCTCCTGGCGGGTCACGACGAGGTCGAGCTCGACGCGACGCTCGCCCTCGTCCTCGAAACGGCGGGCGACCGTCGCTTCGCAGACGAGGTGGTCGCCGGGCCAGACCTGCTCGCGGAACTGCACCGAGAACCTGCGCACGTTCTCGGCGCCGAGCCAGTCGGTGCAGTAGCAGCCGAGGATCCCGGCCTGGAGCATCCCGACGGAGAACACCGTCGGGAAGCCGGCCGACTTCGCGAAGTCCTCGTCGTGGTGGATCGGGTTGAAGTCCCCCGACGCGCCTTGATAGCGGACGAAGTCGGTGCGCGTGAGTGGCCCGACTTCGCGTCGGGGACCCTTCGTGCCTTCTGTGAGGTCATCCCATCCCATCCGTCATCCCTCCTGCGTGGGCGCCTGCCCCGTCTCGATCGCGGTCGAGCGGGCTTCGGCGACCAGGGTCCCGGCGGGGTCGCGGAACTCGGTGACCGTCTCGACGAACGTCATCGTGCCGCCGCGGCGCCCTGCTTTCTCGTAGATCTTGTCGACGCGCGTCTGGAACGTGAGGTCGGTGCCGGCCCGGGGGGGTGGCCCGTGGAACACGTACTCCTGCCCGCCGTGCAGCAGGCGTCGCAGGTCGATGTCGAGCTGCGCGAGCGGTGACCTGCCGCTCCCCATCCAGAAGTTGACCGTCGTGAGGAACGTCGGCGGGCTGACCGGCGCGGGCGCGTCGACGTAGGCCGTATTCGTCGACATGCACGCGCGGGCGAACTCGCGGATCTTGCCTCGTTCGATTGGCATAGTGGCCGGGTCGTCGCGCAACCCGACCTTGGTCTTGTCGACCATCACGTGGCTCCTTGCTCCCGTGGACCGTGCTCGAGGATCTCCAAAAACGCGGCCTCGTCGATGATGGGTACGCCGAGCTGCTCGGCCTTCGCCAGCTTCGAACCCGGATTCTCGCCCACGACGACGTAGCTCGTCTTCTTCGAGACGCTGGACGTCACCTTGCCGCCCCGCACCTGGATGGCCGCCTCTGATTCCTCGCGCGTCAGGCGCTCGAGGCCACCCGTCAGCACGAAGGTCAAGCCGGCGAGGGACGGCGCTCCGGGAGGCGCCTCGACGGGCTGCTCGGTGGAACGCAGGTCGACCCCGGCGCGCCGCAGCTTCTCCACCACGTCGCGGTTGCCCGCGACGCCAAAGAAGCGAGCGACGCTCTCGGCGATCACCGGGCCGACGCCGTCGACCGCGGTGAGCTCCTCGGCAGAGGCGGACTCCACGGTGTCGATGTCGCCGAGCGCACGCGCGACGGCCTGCGCCGCCGTCGGCCCGAGATGGCGGACGCCGAGCCCGACGAGCACCCGGGTCAACCCGCGGGACTTGGAAGCCTCGAGGGAGCCGACGAGGTTGTCGGCCGACCGGTGAGCCATGCGCTCGAGGGGGACGAGCTGCTCGACGGTGAGCGAGTAGATATCGCCGGCGTCGCGCAGCAGGCCCGCGTCGACGAACTGGCGGACGCGCTCCTCCCCGAGCCCCTCAACGTCCATCGCGCCGCGACCGGCGAAGTAGACGATCCGCTGGACGCGCTGCTCGGGACACTCGACGTTGACGCAATGGGCGTCGGCCTCGCCCTCGAGCCGCACCAGCGGCGAGTGGCACGCCGGGCAGTTCGTCGGGAACTTCCACTTCGGCAAGCCGCGCGGCCGAGTGGCGAGCACGGGTCCGACGACCTCGGGGATCACGTCCCCCGCCTTGCGCACGATCACCGTGTCGCCCGGTCGCACGTCCTTGCGCGCGACCTCGTCCTCGTTGTGCAACGTCGCGAGCCCGACGGTCGATCCACCCACGAAGACGGGCTCGAGCATCGCGAACGGTGTCGCCCGGCCCGTCCGTCCGATGCTGACCATGATGCCGTTCAACCGCGTCGTCTTCTCCTCCGGCGGGAACTTGAACGCGATCGCCCAGCGCGGCGCGCGGCTCGTCGACCCCATCTCGGCCCGCTGCGCCAGGTCGTCGACCTTGACGACCGCGCCGTCGATCTCGTACCCAAGCGAGTGACGCTGGTCCAGCATCCGCTCGCAGAACCCAACCACCGCGTCGAGCTCGTCAAACGACTCGATGTGCGGGTTGACCGGGAGGCCCAGGTCGGCGATCCACGCGAGCGTCTCGTGGTGCGACCGGAGCACGGGGCCGCCTTCCTTCACGCCGAGCTGGTAGCCGAAGAAGTCGAGGGCGCGGGACGCGGTGATCCGGGGATCCTTCTGGCGCAGGCTGCCCGCCGCCGCGTTGCGCGGGTTGGCGAAGAGGCGCTCGCCGGCCTCGCCTTGCCGCTCGTTCAGCTCGGCGAACGCCTGGAGGGGCATGAAGACCTCGCCGCGCACCTCGACGCGCGTCGGACGAGCCGTCCCCACCAGCTGCTTCGGAATTGAGGCGATCGTCGCGATGTTCGGCGTGACGTCGTCGCCCGTGAACCCGTCCCCCCGGGTCGCGCCACGGATCAGGCGCCCGTCCTCGTAGAGCAGCGAGATCGCCAGGCCGTCGAGCTTCGGCTCGCCGACGAAGGCGATCGGACCCGGGACCAGACGGGCGATGCGCTCGTACCAAGCCCGGACCTCGTCGTCGGTGAACGCGTTGTCGAGCGACAGCATCGGCTGCACGTGCGTGACGGGCGCGAAGGTCGCGCTCGCGTGGCCGCCGGGCCGCTGGGTGGGCGAGTCGGGCGTGACGAGGCTCGGGTACCGCGTCTCGAGATCGAGCAGCTCGCGCACAAGCGCGTCGTACTCGGCGTCCGAGATGATCGGATCGTCGTCGACGAAGTACCGCTCGTTGTGGCCCTGGATCTCCTCTCGGAGCGTCGCCGCTCGCGCCGCGGCGTCCTCGGGAACGCGGGGCTCAGGAGCCATCGATCGCAGGTTACCGAGAGCCCATGACGCGCGCGCCGGCGACACGGCGGCGAGCGCCCGCCCGGCCGTGGCCGCGCGGTCAGCGCGTCGGCCGCGAGACTGACGCCATGCGGGTGTGGCTCCTCCGAGCGGCGTGGATCACGCTGCCCCTGACCGCGGCCCCCGCGCTCGCGGCCGGGGTCCGGAACTGGTCTACCGCTGAGCAAGCCGTGGCGGCTGCCTTGTGCTGGATCGCCTACGGCGTCGGGCTCGTCGCGGTGCTCGCGCCGCGGCCCGCGGGACTGACGATCCTGCGCGTGTTCGCGCCGGCGCTGCTCGTCGCCGTCATCGTCGCGGTGGGCAGCGGTCATCCCTCCACCCTCGCGGCCCTCGGCGGCCTCGCCGGAACCATCGTGGCGGCGGTGCTCGCCGCCGATTCGGACTTCGCGATCGCGTCCGCCAACGCGGTCGCGTACGGCGACGAGCAGCGCTACCCCCTCCGCGTGCCGCCGGCCCTCTTCCTCGGTCCGCTGCCCGCCGTGCGGGCGCTGGTCGTCGCCGGCGTGATCGTGGGCCCGCTCCTGGTCGCGGGCACGCACTACCTCGCGGGGGGGATCGCCGTGGTGGTCGGCCTGCCCTTGGCTGTGCTTGCAGGCCGCATCCTCCATCGGTTGTCCCGGCGATGGCTCGTCCTCGTCCCGGCTGGCGTCGTCGTCGTCGACCGGATGTCGCTCGTGGAGAACACGCTGTTCCCCCGCGAGCACATCCAGCTGCTGCGCGCGTTCCCGGGCGACGAATCACCGGGGACCGCGCTCGACCTGCGCATGGGCGCCACGCTCGGCTCGCTGCTCGCGACGTTCGACGAGCCGGCCGAGCTGGTCCTCGCGGCTCGTCCCGGCACCGACGCGCGCACGGTGACCGCGCCGGCGATGCTTGTGGCGGTCGCTCGCCGGGCGGACGTGCTCGCGGGCGCGGCACGGCGTCGGGTTCGTACGGAGGTGGGCGACCCGCCGGCGCGCACGCCGTCGGGTTAGTCCTCGACCGCCTCGGGCATCGGGGTCGACTAGGCGGCGATCCCGCCGCCGACGACCCGGTCGCCGTCGTAGAGCGCGACGACCTGCCCGGGCGCGACGCGAGGGGCGGGGGCATCGAGACGCACGCGGTCGCCGGCCAGGCGGCCCTGGAGCGGCGCGCCGTGGGCACGGGTCTGGACGAGCACCGGGGCGGACCCTGGGGCCTCATTCACGAATCGCAGGTCGCGCACCGGGATGTCGTCGTCGAGCAGCGCGGCTCGATCGCCGATCGTCACGGTCGCCGTCGCCGCGTCGATCCCGATGACGTAGTGCCGGCCGCTACCGCCGATCCCGAGCCCCCGACGCTGCCCGACCGTGAACCGGGAGATGCCGTCGTGGCGCGCCAGCAGGCGTCCATTCGTATCAACGATCCGGCCGGGCTGCGCGGCGCCACGCGTCGCGAGGAAC
>JBPYDT010000057.1:0-21941 GCA_051986275.1 Acidimicrobiia bacterium
GGCGCTCGAAGCACACGCTGTTCGGGCTCACGCCGGACGTAAAGGCCAGGCGGAAGTCGCGGCTCGTTGCCCACCGCGGTACCAGAGCCAGCTTGAGCATCGTCTTTCGCATCGTCCGCTCGCCGAAGCGACGACGCCACTGACGGATCGTCTCGATGTAGTCGACGCGACCGCTTGTGCTGGCGACGAGCGTGAAATCCGGTGCTGCCGCCTTGATCACCTGCTCAGGGCCGAACGGGAGGCAAGATCCAGGAAACTGCTTGCCCAGAAGGGCGAGGTACCAGGCGTCGGACTCGCGTGGCGCGGCGAGGTCGACCTCCTCGAGCGGGATCATGTTCGGCCCGAACACCATCGTCTGCAGGTAGAAGCGGCCGTGGTCAGGCAGCACGCTCGCGACGCGGGCGAACAGGTCCCGGTACACCTCGTGTTGGTTGCCGGCGGCCTGCTCCTCGGGCGAGCAGAAGTGTTCGAACGCGCCGAGGCTCACGGCGGCGTCGAACGAGCCGAAACGATCCGGGCTTAGCTGGCGGGCGTCGAAGAGGTGGACGTCGAGGCCGTGGCGACGACACGCCTCAACCTGAGCCGACGAAAGCGTGACGCCGACACCTGTCCCGCCACGCTGGCGCACGACGTCGAGCATCGGGCCCCAACCGCAGCCGAGGTCGAGCACACGCCGACAGGGCCCGATCCCCACCTGTTCACACACGTAGTCGTGCTTGCGCTCCTGGGCTTCCTCGAGGGTCAACGAGAAGTCGCCGTCATATTTCGCGCCGCTGAAGTCGGCGAGCTCGCCGAGGCTCAGCCGGAACAGCCGATCGATCAGCGAGTAGGTGAACTCGAGGTCCTGGCGGCCCGCCACATCCCTCAACCTTGCACAGTCGCGGCGCTCGCCGCCGCTGGCTTGAGAAGGTGGCCGTCGCGGCTACGACATGCGCATCAGCCCGAACGCCGCTCCGTGCGGATCGGTTGCCACCGCGAAGCGGCCGCCGGGGAAGTCCATCGGCCCCGCCACGACCGCGCCGCCGAGCTCTTTGACCCGCGTGGCCGAGGAATCGACGTCGTCGACGCCGAAGTACGCGAGCCAGTGCGAGGGGACCTCCGCCGGCATCTGCGGCGGCGTCGACAGCATGCCGCCGACGGACTCCGAGCCGAGCTGGAACTCGTAATACGTCATCTCTCCCTCGTGGGTCTCCAGCTGCCAGCCGAACACCGCTGGATAGAAGGGCTTGGCGGCCTCGACGTCGCGGGTGTTGAGCTCAACCCAGGACAGGGTGCCCGTCTCGCGTAGCAGCCCGGCGCCCGGGTGATCGCCCGGTTGCCAGACAGAAAAGAACGCACCTGCGGGGTCCTGGAACACGCCCATGCGGCCCGCGGTCATCACGTCCATCGGCGCGACGACGACCGTGCCGCCGGCCGCCTCGACCTTCCGGGCCACCGCGTCGGCGTCGGTGACCGCGAAGTAGACGGCCCAGGCAGGCGGGCCGGGGTTCATCTTCGGCCCATAGCCGGCCACCAGCTTCCCGGACTTCGTGAAGAAGCCGTATCCCCCGGTCTGCTCCGGCGGTCCGGCGTCCTGCGTCGCCCAAGCGAAGAGCGAGCCATAGAACTGCTTCGCCGGCTCGATCTCGGTTCCGATGTCAACCCACGACGCGGTCCCGGGCTCGTGTCGGTCAAAGGGCGGCACGGCTCCCCCTCGGTAGCGACGGACTCGTCGCGCGGACGATACGCCTCGCGGGGCCGCTGGCGAACCCCGACGCTTCATCGTCGACGGCCCGTCTCGCGATCCGTGGGACCGCGAGTCGCCCCAGAGCCGAGCCGCGGAGAGCCCGTTGTGACTCCCGGCACAGGCCTTGCGGCGTGGCGCCGATCTGGCGGGCAGTGTGCCCTCCGGCCGATGAGTTTCGACCGGGGGGACCGTCGGAAAAGCCGTTCGTGCGACGACGAACGCGGAGGAGCCGATGAGGTCCGCGCAGGTCGCGAGCGGCAGCGTCCCAGACGCTGACATCCAAGATGAGGAGATCGCCATGGGCGTCGCGAACTTCCCTGTCGGTCACACGGCCATCCGGGCCACCGGGCTCGTCCGGCGGTTCGCCGAGGTGACCGCGGTCGACCACGTCGACCTCGCGATCCCACGGGGCGAGATCTACGGGTTCCTCGGCCCGAACGGTGCCGGCAAGACCACCATCGTCCGCGTCCTCTGCACGCTGCTCGCCCCGACCTCGGGCGAGGCCACCGTGGCGGGATACGACGTGGGCACGCAACCGGAGCGGGTGCGGCTGCGCATCGGCGTTGCGCTCCAGGAAGCCGCGCTCGATCCCAAGCAGACCGGGATCGAGTTCCTCCGACTGCAGGGTCGGCTCTACGGCCTGTCACGCGCCGAGACGAGCGCCCGGGTAAACGACCTCGCACCGATCATCGACATCGGCGACGCGCTGGCTCGACCCATCCAGACGTACTCCGGCGGGATGAAGCGCCGCCTGGACCTCGCCGCGGCGCTCGTACACAACCCGGAAATTCTCTTCCTCGACGAGCCGACGACCGGACTGGATCCGGTCAGCCGAGCCCGCATGTGGGAAGAGGTGCGCCGGCTCAACGACGAGCTGCACATGACCATCTTCCTGACGACGCAGTATCTCGAGGAGGCCGACGAACTCGCGCATCGGGTCGGAATCATCAACGGTGGGCGAATCGTCGCCGAGGGCACACCGACGGAGCTGAAGCGCAGCGTCGGAAACGACGTGATCGTCGCCGACGTCGACGGACGAGGCGAGGCCTCCCGTCGCGCCGTGGAAGCACTGCCGGGTGTCACTCGCGTCGAGGTGCGCGGCGAGGAGCTTGTCGTCACGGCGACCGACGGACCGGCCACCATCGGAGCGGTCGCGATCGCGCTGAACGGGGTCGCGCCGGTCCGGCACCTGACACTGCGGACACCAACGCTGGACGACGTCTTTCTCGAGCTCACAGGAAACCGAATTGAGCCGGCGTCGGATGACACCGACGACGGGATCGAGCCCGCGGAGGTCGCATCATGAGCGCCATCGTCGTCAGCACCGAGCGCCCGGCCGTGCACGCCCGGCCGACATCGCCGCTGCGGGACGTCACGACGATCGCGGGTCGAGCCCTTCGCGCGATCCCACGGGAGCTCGAGACCGTGATCCCGCCGATCTTCATCGCCTTGTTCTTCTTCATCGTGAACATCGCGACGTTGCAGCGGCTCACCCAGTCGAACATTCACGGCCTCGACTACAAGGCGTTCATGTTCCCCACGGCGATCCTGCTCGGCGTCACCGGCGTGTCTCGTGCCGGATCGCTCGTGCTCGACATCCAGGACGGCTACCTGGACCGCCTGCTCCTGACCCCGGTCCGACGCACCGCCATCCTCGTCGGCCACATGCTCGCCGACGTCGCCATCGCGTGCGGGCTCATGGTCCCGATCCTGATCCTCGCGCTCATCTTGGGAGTGCACGTCGAGGCGGGGCCGATCGGTGCCCTCACCTTCCTCGCGCTGGGCTGCGCGTGGAGCCTGGCGTTCGCCGGGTTCGGCTACGCCATCGCGCTGAAGACCGGGAACCCGGCGGCGGTGCAGTCGAGCTTTCTTCTGTTCTTCCCGTTCCTCTTCATGACGTCCTCCTACGTCCCCCGGACACAGCTGAGCGGCTGGCTGCGGGACGTCGCGGCCTGGAACCCGGTCACCTACGTGCTCGAGGGGCTCCGGTCGCTGGTGACGAGCGGGTGGGATTGGGGCTCCCTCGCGAAGGCCCTCCTCGCGGTCGCGATCGTCGCGACCGTGAGCATGTCGCTGTGCCTCGCTGCCCTGCGTGGACGGACACAGCGCGGCTGACCACCGAGGTTCGGGACGTGTCGCATCGTCACCCGGCCCGCCTGGGCGTGCGGCGCCTTACACTCCGCGAGGCATGACCCCGCCGCCGGACTACAAGACGGGCAAGATCTGCTACCTCGAGATCCCGGCGCGCGACGTCCACGAGTCGGCGGCCTTCTACGAAACCGCATTCGGTTGGAACATCCGATCCCGCGAGACCGACCGCCCGTCCTTCGACGACACGACCGGACAGGTCAGCGGCGCGTTCGTGCGGAACCGGTCGCCGGACGCCGACCCTGGGATCCTCACGTACATCATGGTGGCGAGCGCCGGCGCGGCCGCCGACGCGGTCGTGGCGGCCGGCGGGTCGATCGTGTTGCCGGTCGGGCAGTATGAGACCGAGGTGCTGGCCACATTCCTCGACCCGGCGGGCAACCTGCTTGGCATCTACCAGCAGCCCGGGCTGGCGGAGGCCGAAGCCGGAACCTGAGGCGCTCGCGGGGAAAGCCCACGACGCGGCGCTCGGCCAGTGGTAAGGCTGCGCCGTGGACCCCCGGCTGGAGACGAACCGCGCGTGGTGGGACGAGCGGGTCGCGCTCCATGCCGACTCGCCCTTCTATGACCTGGACCGCGTTCGCGCGGGCGCCTCGGCGCTCGATCCGATCGAAGAGACCGAGATCGGCGACGTGCGGGGCGCGTCGCTCCTGCATCTGCAGTGCCACTTCGGGATGAGCACGCTGTCGCTGGCCCGCGCTGGCGCGGGTGTCACGGGTGTCGACTTCTCGACGCCCGCCGTCGACCTGGCCCGGCGGCTCGCCGCGGAGTTCGACCTCGAGGCTCGGTTCGTGTGTTGCGATCTCTACGAGGTACCGCACGCGGTCCCCGAAACCTTCGACGTGGTGTTCACCTCCTACGGCGTCCTCAGCTGGCTGCCCGACCTGGCGGCCTGGGCAGCGGTAGTCGCCCAGGCGCTTCGCCCGGGCGGACGCTTCCACCTCGTCGAGCTGCACCCCGCGGCGTGCATGTACGACGACGAGAGCACCGAACCGCGGCTCCGCTACCCCTACTTCCGGGGGTCCGAGCCGCTCCGGATCCAGCGCCGGGGCAGCTACGCCGTCCCGAACGCCGAGACCACGCACGAGGTGACCTACTCCTGGCCGGCGGCGATCAGCGACGTCCTGACCGCACTCCTGGAGGCCGGACTGCGGGTCGAGTCCTTCCGGGAGTACTCGTCGTGCCACGAGCAGCTCCGGCCATGGCTCGTGCCCACGGGGGCCGGCCAGTGGACCACCCCGCCTGAGCTCCCCGCCGTTCCCCTCGTCTACGCGCTGCGGGCCACGCGCCCGGGCTGAGGGGTTCTCGGGGCCGCCCACCGGTATGCGAACATACGTTCGTGTCCGGGGACGCCACGGTGCTCCACGCCGACCTCGACGCCTTCTACGCGTCGGTGGAGCAGCGGGACGACCCCCGGCTGCGGGGTCGACCGGTCATCGTGGGTGGCGGGGTCGTGCTCGCCGCGAGCTACGAGGCGAAGGCGTTCGGTGTGCGCACCGCGATGGGGGGCCGACAGGCGCGGGAGCTGTGCCCGCGGGCGGTCGTCGTCTCGCCCCGGATGTCGGCCTACGCCGAAGCGAGCAAAGCCGTGTTCGAGATCTTCGAGCACACGACGCCGCTCGTCGAAGGAATCTCGATCGACGAGGCCTTCCTGGAGGTCGGTGGGCTCCGCCGGGTGTCGGGCACGCCGGTCGAGATCGCCGCGCAGCTGCGCCGCGAGGTGCGGGAGCAAGTGGACCTTCCCATCTCGGTGGGTGTCGCTCGCACGAAGTTCCTCGCGAAGGTGGCGAGCGCCGTCGCCAAGCCGGACGGTCTGCTCGTCGTCCCGCCCGGCGACGAGCTCGCGTTCCTGCATCCGCTCCGGGTCGAGCGCCTGTGGGGTGTCGGACCGGTGACGGCGCGGAAGCTGCACGAACGGGGGATCTCGACGATCGGCGACATCTCCCGGCTTCCCGAACCGTCGCTCGTCTCCATGCTCGGCCGCGCCTCGGGACTCCATCTCCATGCGCTCGCCCACAACCGTGACCCGCGCCCGGTGCACGTCGGACGCCGTCGACACTCCATCGGCTCGCAGCGCGCGCTCGGCCGACCGTGGACGTCACCCGAAGAGGTGGACGCGGCCGTGGTGGGGCTGGTCGACCGGATCACGCGACGCATGCGCGACGCCGGGCGCGTCGGTCGCACTGTCACGCTGCGGCTCCGCCTGGCGGACTTCTCGCGCGCCACGCGCTCGCACACGCTGGACCGGGCGACCGCGCACACGCCGACGATCCTCGCCACGGCGAGGCTCTTGCTCCGCGGGGTCCGCCCGATCATCGAGCGCGACGGGCTCACGCTCGTCGGGCTCTCCGTGGGGAACCTCGACGACGAGGACGCGGTCCAGCTCACGCTGCCGTTCGGCCGCCTGAGCGGGACGGCGCTCGACACCGCGCTCGACGAGGTGCGCGAGCGCTTCGGCTCGTCGGCCCTCACGAGGGCAGTCCTGCTGGGGCGCGATCAGGGCCTGACGGTTCCCCTCTTGCCCGACTGACGCGTCGTCCGGGAGGAGGCCCATGCCATACTCACGCGATCGTCGCCATCGGGCTGCTGCTGGTCATCGCGCTGTTGAGCTACCTGATCATCAGTGCCATCTGGCGGCGCCGACGGTCGATGGTCGGCGTTCGCGGCTTCGGGACGTCGGCTGACATCGGTCGCCTGCACGACGTCCCCCGTGTCCGGGTCGGCGAGCTCAGCGTGACCGGACCCGAGAGCGCGCGGCTCGTGCTCGTGCCGGCGACCGACGCCGGCGGGCGCGCGGCCGACGCCGAGGCGGAGTACCTCGTGGCGATCGATGCGAACGAGCCGTCCTTCGGAATTCTGCAGGACTGGCAGGCAAACCAGCAGGTGCTCGGCGTCGTGGCGCCGAACGGAAGCCGGATCCTGCGCCTGCGCGCGCTCGAGGACCTGCAGCCGCTGACGCTGCGACGCCTGGACGTCTAGCCGGGACGGCCGCCGCGGGCCGTCGCTCACGATCCGGCGGACGAGCTCGGCGTCGAAGCCCAGAAGGGTGGGTGCTGGGGGAGTCGACCCAGCGCGTCGTGGAGCGCCTCTAGGTCCTCGCGATCCAACGCCACGAGATCCTCGGGGGGCGTCGCGAGCCGCTCCATGAGCAGCGCCCGGAGCTTCGCGCCCTCCTCGGTCAGCACGACGGCCTTCACGCGGCGATCGCCGGGATACGGACGACGCTCGACGAGGCCGCGCTCCTCGAGCCGGTCCACGAGCCACGTCGCGTTCGACGCGTCGCACGCCATCGCGTTGGCGAGCTCGCCCATCGGCTTGCCGACGTGCTCGTCCAGCTCGAAGAGCGTCTTCGTGTGCCCGGGGGTCAGGCCGAGCTCGCGGGCCACTTGCAGGTGCGTCTCGCGCTGGGAGAAGAAGAAGCTGCTGAGCTGCTCCCAGACCACGCCGGCCAGCTCCCCCTTCGTGACCCTCGTCACGTTCATCAGGATACGCCTTTCTACGGCCGCTCGGAGTGTTGAAGCACCCCAAATCTGAAGCGTCCGATATTTGACTCCTTCAAGGATATCGCGTAGGCTGCCCGCATGGAACCGACCCCCCTCACCAGCCCCGCCGTCCGCACCGCCGAGCTCGGCAAGGCCTACGGCGACGTGGTCGCCCTCGACGGCGTCTCGCTCGAGGTGCCGCAGGGGAGCGTGCTCGGCCTGCTGGGCCCGAACGGCGCGGGGAAGACCACCTTGGTGCGCATCCTCGCCACGCTGCTCACCCCCGACCGGGGCCGGGCCGAGGTCCTCGGACAGGACGTCACCGTCGACCCGACGGCCACCCGCGCGTCGATCGGTCTCGCCGGCCAGTACGCCGCCGTCGACGAGAACCTGACCGCCCGAGAGAACCTCCGCCTGGTCGGGCGCCTCACCCACCAACCGTGGGGTGTGATCCACCGCCGGGCCGACGAGCTACTCGAGCGCTTCGACCTCGGACACGCCGAGCACCGCCTGGTGCGCACGTTCTCCGGCGGCATGCGCCGCCGCCTCGACCTCGCCGCCGCGCTCGTCCACGAGCCGCCCGTGCTGTTCCTTGACGAGCCCACGACCGGCCTCGACCCGCAGGGCCGCACCGAGCTGTGGGCGTTCATCGAGGAGCTCGTCCGTGGGGGGACCACCCTGCTGCTGACGACCCAATACCTCGAGGAAGCCGACCGGATCGCCGATCACATCATCGTGATCGACCACGGGCAGATCATCGCCGAAGGCACGGCGAGCGCCCTGAAGAGTCGCCTCGGGGCGACCGTCATCGAGGTCGCGTTCGACGACCCCGACGCCGCCCGTAGCGCGGCCGCACGGCTGCACCGCATCGGCGAGCTCGCACTCGACGGCAAGGAGGTGCGGGTCAACGTCACCGACGGGGCGCACGCCATGCTCGAGGCCGTCCGCGTCCTCGACGCCGAGCACCTCGAGCCCCGCGCCATGTCGCTTCGCGAGCCGACCCTCGACGACGTGTTCCTCACCCTCACCGGCCGCCCGGTCGACGACGAGAAGGAGGCCGTCAACCAATGACCGCCGCCACCACCACCGCCGACATCACGCTCGCCTCCCCGTCTCGGCCTCGTGTCGGGCGCCCGACGATCGTCGGCGACGCCATCACGATCGCATGGCGGAACCTGCTGAACATCCGGCGCAACCCACGACTGCTCGTGTTCGCCACCATCCAGCCGGTCATCTTCGTGCTCATGTTCCGGTACGTGTTCGGCGGCGCCATCAAGGTGCCCGGGATCTCGTACGTGAACTACCTGATGCCCGGCATCTTCGTGCAGACCGTCGTGTTCGGGGCGCTCACCACCGGCGTCGGGCTCGCCGAGGACCTCAACAAGGGCCTCGTCGATCGCTTCCGGTCGCTCCCGATGGCGCGCTCCGCCGTCCTCATGGGCCGCACCCTTGCCGACCTGGTCCGCAACGTCTTCGTCGTCGCCCTGATGTGCCTCGTCGGCGTGGCCGTCGGCTGGGACCCAACGGGCAGCCCGCTCGCCATCCTCCTCGGCCTTGCGCTGGTGCTCGGCTTCGCGTACTCGCTGTCGTGGGTGTTCGCGATCGTCGGGCTGTCAGCGCCCGACAGCGAGACGGCGCAAGCCGCCTCGTTCCCCATCCTGGCGCCGCTGGTGTTCGCCTCGTCGGCCTTCGTGCCGGTGTCGTCGATGCCGTCGTGGCTCCAGACCTTCGCCGAGCACCAGCCGGTCACCGCGGTGGTGAACGCGGTGCGCGACCTCACCCTGACCGGCACCGCCGGCACGCATCTCCTCAGCGCGCTGCTGTGGATCGCCGGGATCATCGCCGTCTGTGCGCCGCTCGCCGTCGCCCGCTACCAGCGCGTCACGTAACACCATCCCGACCTCGTCCTCATACGTAGCCCCCACCTGACCCCCGCCTGGATCCACCCGTCCCCCCGGAGGACCCGTGCTGCAACGACTGGCCCACGCCTGCTACCGCCGCCGCCGACGCGTCGTCGTGCTGTGGCTCGTCGCCCTCGTCGCGGTCAACATCCTCGGCTCGCAGATCGGGTCGAACTACTCGCAGAGCTTCGCCCTGCCCGGCACCGAGTCCCAGCGGGCCATCGACCTGCTCCAGGCCCGGTTCCCGGCGAAGGCCGGCGACTCGGGCCAGCTCGTCTTCGCTGACGCCGTCGGGGTCCGCGACCCGGCGATCGAGGCCCAGATGACCGACGTGTTCGCGCGCGTCGCCCAGGTGCCGGGCGTCACCGGCGTCGAGAGCCCCTACGCCCCAATCGGCGCCCGCCAGATCTCCAAGGACGGCACCGTCGCGTACGCGACGGTCGACTTCGCCAAGCGCGACAACCAGATCACGACTCAGACCACCGACGCGATCGAGCACATCGCGTTCGCCGCGCGCCAAGGTGCCCTGCGCGTCGAGCTCGGCGGCAACATGTTCCAGTCCAAGCCGGCGCTCGGCGCCACCGAGCTCATCGGCATCCTGGCCGCGATCATCATCCTGCTGGTCGTGTTCGGCTCGGTCCTCGCGATGGGCCTGCCGATCATGACGGCCCTCGCCGGGATCGGGATCGGCCTCGCCTTGGTCGAGATGATCTCCCAGATCCTGTCGACCCCGAACTTCGCGACCGAGCTGGCGTCGATGATCGGAATCGGCGTCGGGATCGACTACGCCCTGTTCATCGTCACCCGCTACCGGCAGGGGCTCCACGAGGGGCTCGAACCGGAGCCCGCGATCGTGCGGGCGATCGACACGTCGGGCCGCGCCGTCGTCTTCGCCGGGACCACCGTCATGATCTCGGTGCTGGGCCTGTACCTGATGGGCGTGTCCTTCGTGCAGGGCCTGGCCGTCGGGACGTCGCTCACCGTGGCGCTCGTCATGCTCGCTTCGATCACGCTGCTACCCGCCGTGTTGGGCTTCACCGGGCGCAACATCGACAAGTTCTCGGTCGCGCGCCGGCGGACCCGCGAGGGCCACACACGCGAGAGCATGTGGTTCCGGTGGAGCCGCGTCGTGCAGCGGCGCCCGTGGCCGGCGCTGCTAGGCACGCTCGTGATTCTCGGCGTCCTCGCCGTCCCGCTCTTCAGCCTCCGGATGGGCTTCAGCGACGCCGGCGGGAACCCGACGAGCGACACGACCCGCCAGGCGTACGACACGCTGGCTCGGGGCTTCGGCCCGGGGTTCAACGGGCCGCTCACCCTCGCCGCCGAGTTCCCGCGCGGTACGAGCGTCGCCGACCTCTCGGGTCTGGTCGTCGCCCTACGCCACACGCCCGGCGTCGCGGCCGTCGGGACGCCCGTCATGAGTCCCGGTCAGACGGCCGCCGTCATCCAGGTCGTCCCCACCACCTCGCCCCAGGCGGTCCAGACGACCAGCCTTGTCACGACGCTGCGCGACTCGGTGGTGCCCAACGCGGTGCGCGGCACCCCGATCGTGGTGCACGTCGGCGGGATCACCGCCGCGACGATCGACGTGTCGAACACGCTGTCCGCCCGGCTGCCGCTCTTCATCGGCGCGGTCCTCGCGCTGAGCTTCCTGCTGCTCCTCGCCGTGTTCCGCAGCGTGCTCGTCCCCCTGAAGGCCGTCATCATGAACCTGCTCTCGATCGGCGCGGCGTACGGGGTCATCGTCGCCGTTTTCCAGTGGGGCTGGCTCGGCAGCGTCGTCGGCATCAGCAAGACCGGACCGATCGCGCCGTTCATCCCGATGATGATGTTCGCGATCACGTTCGGGCTCTCGATGGACTACGAGCTCTTCCTGCTGTCGAGGATCCGGGAGGAGTACGACCGCACCCACGACAACGCGCTCGCGGTGGCGGACGGGCTCGCCGCCACGGCGAGGGTCATCACCGCCGCGGCACTGATCATGGTCACCGTGTTCCTGAGCTTCGTGACCGGCAGCGAACCGACCCTCAAGCTCTTCGGCCTCGGGCTCGCTGCGGCGATCTTCATCGACGCCACGCTGGTCCGCATGGTCCTCGTGCCGGCGACGATGGAGCTCCTCGGCGACCGCAACTGGTGGTTCCCACGCTGGCTGGACCGGCTCGTCCCGCGCCTGCACGTCGAGGCAACCCCGGTCCCGGCTCCTCCGGCGCCGCCCGACGAGGTCAGCCCGCCGCGCGAGCCCGTCCCCGTCTGAGCCGAGCGGCCCGCTCGTCCGACGCGGCGGCCCATCCCGAGTCGCCGCGGCGGGCGGTCGCCACGGCTGCTCGGCGACCGCTGCACGGTCGCGAGCGACCCGCCGGGATCGGCGTCGCGCCTACCGTCCGCGGTGATGCGGTTCGGCTTGCACGTGCCTCAGCTCGGTGCGCTCGGCGAACCCGGCGCGCTGGTTGAGCTCGCGCGGCGCGCCGAGGGGGCCGGTTGGGACGGGGTCTTCCTCTGGGACCACCTCATGCACGCCGGTGACCCGCCGGCCTGCGATCCGTGGGTGGCGCTCGGTGCGATCGCCGCAACGACCACCCGCGTCGTCCTGGGTCCCCTCGTGACGCCGCTGCCCCGGCGACGACCGTGGAAGGTCGCCCGCGAGGCCGTGACCCTCGACCGGCTTTCGAACGGGCGCGCCGTGCTCGGTGTGGGCATCGGCACCGACAGCTACCGCGAGTTCAGCGCCTTCGACGAGGAGGCCCGCGACGACCGCACGCGCGGTGCGCGGCTCGACGAGGCGCTCGCGGTCATCACTGATCTCTGGCGCGGGGAGCGGGTCCGCCACGCGGGCGCGCACTGGACCGTCGACGACGTGGTGCAGACGCCGACCGCCACCCAGGCGCCGCGCGTGCCGATCTGGTGTGCGGCGATCTGGCCGCACCGCACGCCGGCGCGACGCGCTGCTCGATGGGACGGGATCGTGCCCGTCGGCCGGCTCACGCCCGACGACGCCCGCGCCCTGCTCGCCGAGGTGCATCGTGTGCGGACGGTCGCCGCGCCGTTTGATCTCGTGGTGCCGAGCGCCGCCGCGACGACGGCCGTGAGCGAGTACGACCAGGCGGGAGCCACCTGGTGGCTGCACTCCCTCAGCCCGAGTTCGTCTCTGGCGCACCACCAGGCCGTCGTCGAGCACGGCCCCCCGGGTCCCTGACCGGCGGCCCGGCCCCCGCCGCGTGGGTCAGGCCGCGGCGTCTGGCCCGGCGAGCTGCTCCATGAACTCGAGGCGGATGCCGCCTGGTGCCTCCACGAACGCGATCCGGCGGGTCCCGAACGCACCGGACACCACCGTGGGTCCCCAGAGGACGGCCTGACCTTCGAGCTCCCGGTCGAGGTCGTCCGTGAACAGAGCCGGATGGAGGAAGCACTCGGGTGGCAGGTCGACAGCATCCTCATAGATCGCTCGGGTGAACAAGGACAACATCACCGGTCCGAGGTACACGTCGGCGCGCTCGCCCCCCGCCCACATCATGCGATCGCGCACGGTCGCGCCCAGTCGCTCGAAGTACCGAAGGCTCTCGTCGAGATCGCGCACCTTGATCGCCAGGTTCGCCATGCCGGTCACGGTCACGCCGGAGATCCTAGAAGCGACAGTCGCGTGCACCGCGCGTGAACGCGCGCGCCAAACACTCGACAGGTCGCGCGCCCGGACGTACTGTCGCCCGCCGAAGGGATGGCCTTCGAACCTGAGGGGGGTTCATGCTCGCTATCAGCACGATGAGTCCGACGGCCACTGCGATCTTCTACATCGTGGGCGTCGTCTTGTTCATCGCCGCCGGGGTCGGCTTCAAGCCGGCCGGCGACCGCGCCCACCTCGTCGGACTCGGCCTCGCGGCCGTGTTCTTCGTGGCGATGTGGAACGCGCTGGCCGCAACCTGATCCGGCGCGCCCGCAGACAAATCGCGGGCGAGAGCCACCCGAACCGGCGTCGCGCAAGCGGATCCGTGTGCGCGGCGCCGATTCGCGTCGATCGCGCGGCGTGGGGTGACACCGCGCGACGCAGCCGACGCCCGGCGCCCGTCCCTGACGTCAACGTCAGGGATAGTGTCCGCGGATGGCCGAGGGGGCGCTCTTCGAGTTCACCGTCCCCGACGAGCTCCTGAAGGAAGCGGTCGCCAAGCACCGCGACCAGGACGCCGTCGCCGACATCGACGTGATGCCCGGCACCGGGGAGGGCAAGCCACCGCCCCTCGCCGGCATCCTCCACTCGTACGGCTACTCGCCGCTCATCGTGATGACGGCGGCCGCCTTCGTCCCCGGCATGGTGACGAACGGCATCGCCGTGCTGGGCCCCAACGTCCAGCGCACCTTCCACCTGAGCCTGGCCGGTCTCGGCGCCGTCGGCTTCGTCGCCGCGGTGGCCCAGATCGCCTGGGGGCTGCCGGTCGCGATCGCCGGCGACCGGGGCAGCCGCAAGATGGTCACCGCCTTCACGTTGTTCATCTTCGCGGCCGCGGTGCCTTTGATGGCGCTCTCGCCGAACGTGTGGTGGTTCGTCTTCTTCTACTTGATCGCCGCCATCGCGTTCGGCACGTCCGACACCGTCATGAACTCCTACCTGGCCGACGCGTATCCGACGGAGGCACGCGCGCGCGTGTTCGCCTGGCGCAACGTGTCGGATCCCCTCGCCCAGACGCTCGGGGTCCTCGTCATGACGACCGTCGCGTCGGCGACGGGCGACTGGCGCTGGTCGCTGCTCCTGGGGCTCATCGGGGTGCCGGTGGGCTTCTGGGTCATGAAGGCCCGTGAACCGGTCAAGGGCGAGAACGAGTCGCACCACATCCTGAAGAGCTCCGGGATGGACATCTCGGGCCAACAGGAGTCGGCGCCGAAGGTGCTGCTCGGCCCCGCGGTGACGCGCATCATGCGCATCCGCTCGCTCTACTACGAGCTCGTCGCGGTCGCGATCCTGGGCTTCGCCGGCACCGGCATCCCGCTCTTCGGGTCGATCTACTACAACCGGGTCTGGCACCAGGGCACGGGTGCGGTCGGACACATCTACGTGGTCATCGGCTTCGCCGCGTTCCTCGGCATTCCCGCGGCGTACTTCGCCGGCGATCGGCTGTTCCGGCGCGCGCCCCAAAAGCCGCTCCAGCTCGCGGCGCTGTGCATCATCCTCTACGGCGGGCTGTTCGTCGTATCGCTGTACATGCCCCAGCTCTGGATGGTCGTGGCGCTGCAGTTCCTGGCGAACGTCGCGGTCGCGCCGCTGTCGATCTCGATCTTCCAGACGCTCGCCGCGACCGCCCCGCCCGAGATGCGCTCGATCACCTTCGCGCTGTTCGGCGTCTACGGCCTGGTGTTCGGCGGCTTCGCCGGCGCGGTGGTACTCGGCGCCTTCGCCGACGCGGTGGGTGTGACCGCGGCCCTCACCCTCATCGGGCCGGTGTGCGCAGCCGGTGGCATCCTGCTCTACGTCGGGTCACGGTACGTGCGCCGCGACATCACGCTCGTCATCGAGGACGTCCTCGAGCGCTACGCCGAGGGCAAGCGGCGCCAGGCCGGCGGCGCGATCCCCGCCCTGCAGGTCCACAACCTCGACTTCTACTACGGGACCAACCAGGTCCTCTTCGACATCAACCTCGAGATCTTCGACGGCGAGATGGTGGCGCTCCTCGGCACGAACGGCGCCGGGAAGTCGACGCTGTTGCGGGCCGTCGCCGGGCTCGACCATCCCCATCGGGGCGTGATCCGTATCGAGGGTGCGAACTGCACCTACCTGGAGCCGGAGCAGATCATCGGGCAGAGCGTCGCGCTGCTCGTCGGGGGGAAGATGACGTTCCCCGGCCTGACCGTCCGCGACAACCTCCGGATCGGGGAGTACACGTTCCACCGCGACGGTTCCCGGGCCCGTGCCGCGATGGACGAGGCGCTCGGCACCTTCCCGGAGCTGGCGTCTCGCCTCGACCAGGCGGCAGGGACGCTCTCGGGCGGCGAGCAGCAGATGCTGGCGCTCGCCCGGGTGATGATGACGAAGCCGCGGTTGCTGATGATCGACGAGCTGGCGCTGGGGCTCGCGCCGATGACGGTCGAGCACCTGATGAAGATCGTGCGGCGGCTCAACGCCGACGGCACGACGGTCGTCCTCGTCGAGCAGAGCGTCAACCGGGCCATGAGCCTCGCCGAGCGGGCCTTCTTCCTCGAGCGGGGTGAGCTGCGCTTCGACGGTCCCACGAGCGAGCTGATCCAGCGGGACGACCTGCTCCGCCCGGTGTTCCTCGCCGAAGCCACGACCGGCCTGGGGTAGGCGTGCAGTTCCCGGCCTTCGTGATCGTGCAAGGGGTCATCGTTGGGCTCGGCTACGGGCTCCTGGCGCTCGGCCTCGTGCTCATCTACCGCACGAACCGCGTCCTGAACTTCGCGCAGGGCCAGCTCGGCGTCGTCGCCGCCGTCTTCATGGCGAAGCTGACCGCGGACTTCCACTTCAACTACTGGGTCGCGCTCGCCGTCTCCCTCGGCCTCGCCGCCGGCGCCGGGGCGGTCTGCGAGCTGACCCTCCGGCGGATCTTCAACCGCCAGCGCGTGCTCGTCATGGTCGCCACGATCGGCCTGTCGCAGGTGCTGTTCCTCTTCACCGCGCTGCCGTTCGTCCGACCCAAGAAGCTCTCCAACCCGTTCCCCGTGCCGATCAGCCTGACGTTCAGCATCGGGGGCTTCACGTTCACGCCGGGCCAGGTGCTGACGCTGATCGTCGCCCCGATCGTCGCGCTGGCGATCGCGGCGTTCATCAAGTTCTCCCCGTGGGGGCTGGCCATGCGGGCCATGTCGGAGAACGCTGACTCGGCGCGGCTCTCCGGGGTCTGGGTGCGCCGTACGTCGACCGTGGCCTGGACGCTCGCCGGGGTGCTGTCGGCGTTCGCCGCCATCCTCAACGCGCCCGGTCAGACGACCGTGCTCACCCAGGTGCTGAGCCCCGACCTGCTCGTCCTCGCCCTGATCGCCGGGATCGTCGGCGCCATGTTCAACCTCACCGTGGCGTTCGTCGCCGGGATCGGCCTCGGAGTCGTCGTCGAGCTCCTCAACTGGAACATCACGAACCCCGCGACCGTGGAGCTGATCCTCTTCGGGATCTTGCTGCTCGTCATGCTCCTCCGGGTGGCCGGCACGCAGAAGGGGGCCCGGACGGGTGAGCGCTCGTCGTGGCTCTCCGGGGCGGCCGACTTCCGCCGTCGCGCCGATCGGCTGCGCGAGCGCGTCGGGAACGCGGGGGTGGCTGCCGCGGTCGTGATCGTGGCGCTGCTGCCCTTCGTCATCAGCACGGGCCGGTCGTTCCTCCTCTCCCAGATCTGCCTCTACGGCGTCATCGCCCTGTCGCTGACCGTGCTCACCGGCTGGGCCGGGCAGGTGTCGCTCGGGCAGTTCGGCTTCGTCGCGGTCGGCTCGATCATGGCGGCACGCCTCGGGAGCAGCGTGCCCCTCGTCCTGCTGCTCCCGTTCGCGGGCGTGGTCACCGCGGCGATCGCCGTCGTTGTTGGGCTCCCGGCGCTGAGGGTACGCGGCCTCTACCTCGCGGTGAGCACGCTCGGGTTCGCGCTCTTCATGCAGGAAGCGGTCCTGTCGACGCCGTGCGCCACGGTCCCGCTCATCGGGAAGCGGATCTGCACCGGGCTGCCCGATCCGCAGTCCACGCTGATCTCGCGTCCGACGATCTTCGGGCTCAGCCTCGGGTCCGAGCGCGCCTTCGCGTGGTTCTCGCTCGCCATCCTCATCCTGTCGGTGCTGATCGTGCGCGTGTGGCGGGACCACGGCATCGCGCGCCGGCTCGTCGCCGTGCGCGACAACGAGGTGGCGGCCGGCGCGGCCGGGATCCCGATCGTGCGCACGAAGCTGTTGGCCTTTGCCCTCTCGGGCTTCATGGCGGGGTACGCGGGGGTGTGCTTCGCGTTCGCGACGGAGCGCTTCAGCGCCTCGACGTTCGACCCCGGCGTGTCGATCCTCGTGATCTCGATGGTGGTGATCGGCGGGCTCGGTTCGATATCCGGCGCGGTGCTCGGCGCGCTCTACCTCGTCGGCCTCCCCGCGATCTTCGGCACCACGTCGACGATCCAGTTCCTGACCAGCGGCTTCGGCCTCCTGGCCTTCATCCTCTATCTCCCGGGCGGGCTCGCCGAGATCCTCCACCGCCTCGGCGATCTCGCGACGGCGGGGCTCGTCCGGTTGCGCGAAGGGCCGGCGGGCCCCGCCGCGCCCTCGCCGAGCGAGGAGCCGCCGCCGCTGAAGCCGGACGAGCTCGTCGAGGAGGTGGTCGGATGAGCTCGGGCAGCGGGCCGGCGCGCCTCGAGATCGAGGACCTCGTCGTGTCCTTCGGGGGCGTGCGCGCCGTCGACCACGTCAGCCTCGTGGCCGAACCCGGGAGGATCGTCGGCCTCATCGGCCCGAACGGTTCGGGCAAGACGACCGTGCTCGACGCGGTGTCGGGGCTCGTCGCCCCGTCGGCGGGGCGGGTGCGCATCGACGGCGTGAACCTGGCCGACTACTTGCCCGAGGAGCGGATCGGGGTCGGGATCGTGCGGTCGTTCCAGGACTGCCAGCTGTTCCCGGAGCTCTCGGTCGAGAACACCCTGATGCTGTGCGAGGACGCCCGTCGCGAGGTGGGCGTCGTCTCGTCGACCTTGCAGATGCCCTGGGCCCGCCGGGCCGAGCGCGAGAAGATGCGCGCCGTCGACGGCGTCATCGAGGCGTTCGGGCTCGGTCGCTTCAGGAACCACCGCACGTCCGAGCTCTCGACGGGCACGCGCCGGGTCGTCGACCTGGCGTCGATCGTGCTCGCCGACCCTCGGCTCCTGCTGCTTGACGAGCCCACGGCCGGGATCGCCCAGCGCGAGGCGGAAGCCTTCATCCCGCTGCTGCGTCGCCTGCACGAGGTCGCGAACACCACGATCGTGCTCGTCGAGCATGACGTCCCTCTGGTGTTCGAGTTGTGCTCAGATGTGGTGGTCATGGAGACCGGGCAGGTGGTCTCCGCGGGCAGTCCTGACCAGGTGAGCCGAGACCCGCGGGCGCTCGCGGCGTATCTCGGCGCCAGCGAGGAAGCGTTGCTCGTGTCCGGGCCGACCGGGACGCGCAGCACGGATCAACGGGGGGAAACCGAGCGGTGACTCAGTACCGGGCGAACATCGCACAGTCTCTGGCCGACCTCGAGTCGTGGACGAGGCGGAACAACCCGTTCGTGGCCGTGCCGCGCGGCATCCGACGCTTCCTGCGCCGGCCGCGCTCGATGCAGCTCCGGACCCTCGCCGTGGCGCTCGCCGCCATCGTGGGACTCGTCGTCTACGTCCTCGACGCGCCGAGCAGCCCGAGCGGGTCCCCCGGCGGCCTCGGCAGCCTGGGCGCGACGACCGGTCCGGCGACCCAGCTCCTCGCTGACGTCTCGGGTGCCCCCGCGGCGGGCGGGACCCCGGTCGACCAGGCCAGCACGAGCACCCGGGGGGTCAGCGCCAAGAGCATCACCGTCGCGTTCCCGGTGGCGAACCTGAGCGGGCTCTCGTCGCAGCTCGGCTTCGCCGGTGACGTCGAGTTCAGCGAGCAGGTGAAGGCCATCAAGCTCTTCGTCGGCGACATCAACTCGCACGGCGGCATCAACGGCCGCACGATCAACCCGATCATCACGAACTTCGACCCGACGAGCGAGTCCGGCATGCGCGCGCTCTGCAAGGACTGGACGGAGGGCAGCCCCGCGGCCTTCGCGGTGCTCGACGGCGCGAGCGCGTGGACGGGCGACAACGAGCTGTGCGTCGCCCAGGAGGGACAGACGCCCTTCCTCGGCGCATGGACGACCGTGTCGAACTACACCCAGACGGCCTCCCCCTACCTGTGGTGGACCGGCCCGGACCAGGCCGCGGTCCTGGCGGCGGTGGTGCAGTGGGGGCAGTCGTCGGGCCTGCTCGGCGGGTCCCGCAAGGTCGGCATCATCGCGGGTGACCGCGCGAGCGATCAGGAGGCACTGAACCAGTACCTGATCCCGGACCTGCGCAACATCGGCGTCACGGCGAACGTGCAGACCATCGCGTCGAACGTGGCCGATTCGGCGACGACGCAGGCCGAGGCGCCGCTCGTGGTCGAGAAGCTGAAGGCCGCGGGCGTGAACTCGGTCATCCCGCTGCTCCCGTTCAACGCCTTCTTCCCGGTGCTGCAGGCCGAGAACCAGCAGACCTACTACCCGAAGCTGTTGCTCTCCGACTACGAGGGCTCGATCGAGTCGGCGCTCGGCCTGATCCCGATCCCGTACGAGCAGGCGCTGAACGGCCAGCAGGGCGTGACGACCGAGACGCTCGGCGGGTTCGACGACGCCCGGCCCGAGGCGCAGGGCGGCTACGACGCGGGGGTGCGCAGCTGCTTCAACACGTGGCACGCCGCGTATCCGAAGCCCCCGAAGGGCAACCAGTCGTTCTACATCGAGGAGCAGGGACCGATCGCCGGGTGGTGCCAGCAGATCAAGCTGTTCGCGCAGGCGGCGACCATGGCCGGCAAGGACCTGAACCGTCGCACGTTCGTCCAGGCGATGTCGCGGATCACCAACTTCCCCGGCACGTGGTACACGGTCCTGAGCTACAGCCCCACGAAGATGTACGGCCCGACGCAGTACCAGATCGTGAGCCTGCACAACAACGTGCCACCCTCGTCGGCCTGCAAGCTGAAGACCAACCACCAGCCCCAGGGCACCTGCTGGGTGGTCCAGGAGGGCTACAAGCCGCTGCCGCCGCTCCCGTAGCCCGCGCGCTAGGCCGCGGGCTGGGCCGGCCCGTACGGCCGGTCGCCCCGGAGCGTCACCCGGTGGGCGAAGCGCGGCGTCTGCCCGTAGTCGTCGAGGGCGTAGTGCAGCGTCGCCCGGTTGTCCCAGAACGCCACCGAGCCGGCGCGCCAGCGGAACCGGCAGGTGTACTCGGGCCGCTGGCAGTGCCGGTACAGCATCTCGAGGATCGCGTCGCTCTCGTTCTTCGAGAGCCCGAGGATCGTCTGCGTGAAGTGGGGGTTCACGAACAGGCCCTTGCGCCCGTTCTCGGGGTGGGTGCGGACCACCGGGTGCAAGGCGGGCAGCAGCTTCTCGTGAAACTCGCCGTTCCAGGTGTAGCCGCCGCGCCCGTCGACGTCGGCGGCGAACCACGGATCGAAGTGGATGGCGAGCAGCTGGTCGCACATCACGCGCACCGGCTCGGCGAGCCCGTCGTAGGCGTCCTGGAGGCTGGCCCACATCGTGTCGCCGCCGACCTCGGGGGCCTCGACCATGTAGAGGATCGAGGCCATCGCCGGCTCCTGGAGGAACGTGACGTCGGTGTGCCACCAGTTCGCCCGGTCCTCGCGGCTGTCGATCGCCAGAACCTTGTCGTTCCCCTCGATGGCGGGGATCACCGGGTGGCCCTCGGTCACCGTGCCGAACTGGGAGGCGAAGGCCGCCTGTTGCGCCGGCGCGAGCTCCTGGTCCCGGAAGAAGACCACGTGATGGTCGTTCAAGGCGGAGCGCACCGTCGCGGCGGCGTCGTCGTCGAGCGGGCGCGCCAGGTCCAGCCCGAAGATCTCCGCCCCGATCAAGGGCGAGATCGGTCGGACGTCGACCGTGGTCGCCATCGCCATGCGGCCATCCTGGCGCGGCCACGGCACCTGCTCAACCGCGGCCGTCCCGGGCCGGGTCGAGCCCGCCGGCGTGGCTCTAGTTTGGCGACACCGCGCGTCGACGGGAGGGGAGCGGTGACCGAGACCGAACACCCGAACGCCGCGCGGAACCTCTCGCCGTGGTTCCAGTGGATGACGCGCCTGCAGGCGGTCACCCTCGACGATCCGCTCCCGGTCGACGACCTCGGCCAGTTCGAGGCGTGGCGGGAACGGTGCCGCGCCCGGCTCACCGCGCTGCTCGGGCGGTGGCCCGACCCCGTGCCGCTGCACCTCGAGACGCTCGAGCAGGTGGACTGCGACGGCTACCGGCGCGACAAGGTGATCTTCGACAGCGAGGACACCATGTCGGTGCCCGCGTACCTGCTCGTGCCGGATGGTCGGACCGGGCCCGGGCCGGCGGTCCTGGCGTGCCACGGCCACGGGCCGGGGAAGGCGCTCGTGGTCGGGCTCGAGACGACCGAGGCGCCGCACGGCGACTACGCGCAGCAGCTCGCGCGGCGGGGCTACGTCGTGCTCGCGCCCGACCTGCGCTGCTTCGGCGAGCGTGCCGACTGGAACCCGCCGGGCATCTACGCCTGCGACATCAATCTCGTCCACGCGACGCTCGCCGGGTGGAGCCCACTCACCCAGAACCTGTTCGACTTGACGCGCTGCCTCGACGTGCTTGCCGGGCACGCGCTGGTGGACCCGGCGTGCATCGGGATGGTGGGTCTCTCGCTCGGGGGCACGATGACGCTCTTCCTCGCCGCGTGGGACGCGCGGGTCGCCGCGGCCGTCGTCAGCGGCTACTTCTCCTCGTGGGCCGAGTCGCACAAGGTGTCCTGGAACATGTGCGGCTCCCAGGTGCTCCCGCACCTCCTCGGTGAGCTCGAGCACGTCGACCTGGGGGCGCTCGTCGCACCGCGCCCGCTGCTGGTCCAGACGGGCACCGAGGACCTGATCTTCCCGCTCGCCGCGGCGAACGAGGGCGTCGCGGCACTGCGCCGCGTGTACGAGCACCTCGGGGCCGGGGATCGCCTCGCCCACGACGTCTTC
>JBPYDT010000058.1:0-2445 GCA_051986275.1 Acidimicrobiia bacterium
CGCAAGCGGATGCGCAAGAAGAAGCACAAGAAGCTGTTGAAGAAGACCCGCTGGCAGCGTCGCCAGCAGGGTCGGTAGGACGGCCGCCCTCCGGGGCGGCCGTCTCGCGTCAGGCCGAGAGCCGCACGCCGTGGGTGACGGCGCGGGTCCCGACGACGGGGACCTTGAGGCGTCGGCTGAGGCGCCGGGCGAGGGCGGTGGCCTCGGTCGGCGAGTCGGTGTCGAGGAGCACCGCGTACGCCGCGCCGCTGCCGGCGAGGATCGCCGGCGCGTCCGCCGCCGCCTCCAGGTCCGCCCGGAAGTCGGCGAGCCGCGGCTCGACACGCTCGGCGGCCAGCTCGAGGTCGTTGCTCAGCTCCTCGGCGAGCGGCGCGACGGGTGGCGGGGCGGGCACGCGCCGCGTGGCGATGGGGCCGCCGAGCTCGTCCCACGCGGCGTAGACGTCGGGCGTGGCGAGCTTGAGGGGCGGGAGGGCGAGGATGAGGACGAGCGGGCCCGCGAGGTGGACGGGCTCGAGCAGCTCACCGCGCCCGCGCAGCCACGCCGCGCCGCCGGTCAGACAGAACGGGACGTCGGAGCCGACGCCGGCCGCGAGGGCCTGCAGCCGCTCCTGGTCGACGTCCACCTCGAGGAGGCGACGGACCGCGGCGAGCGCGGCCGCGGCGTCGGCGGACCCGCCGCCGAGCCCGGCGCGCACCGGGATGCTCTTGCGCAGCCAGATCCGCACGCCGTGGCCGGAGCGCCCCGCGTCGATGAGGAGGTCCTCGGCGGCCCGGGTCGCGAGGTTGTCGGGTCCCGACGGGACCTCGTCCGTAACGCCCATCACCTCGAGCGTGATGCCCGGGGGGTGCGGCACCGCCTCGACCTCGACGACGTCGCTCGGGTCGGCGATCGAGACGGCCAGCGCCTCGACCTCGTGGTAGTCGTCGTCCCGCCGCTCGTAGACGGCGAGGCTCAGCGTCAGCTTGGCGTGTGCGGTGGCGCGCACGCGCCGGAGCCGCCCGGGTTGCCTGAGTTCGTTCAAGGGCTCGTGTCCACCGCCTCGGCGAGCCCAGCCCAGTCCTCCAGTGTCAGCGTCTCGGCGCGCGCCGTCGGCGCGACGCCGGCCGCGGCGAGTGCGGCGTCGGTGCGCGCCCCGAGGAGGGGCCGCAGCGCACCTCGCAGCATCTTGCGGCGCTGGCCGAACCCGGCGCGCACCAGGGAGAAGAGCCGGTCCGGGTCGCCCGCCACCGGCGGCGCGGCGCGGCGGTCGAGGCGCACCAGCACCGACTCGACGTGGGGCGGCGGCAGGAAGACGCTCGGCGACACCGAGCCGACGACCCGCGCGTCGGCGTAGTACGCGACCTTCGCCGACACGGCCCCCGCGGCGGTGTCGCCGGGCCGGGCCGCGAGACGCTCGCCGACCTCGCGCTGGGTCATGACGAGGAATCGGGTGACGCTCGGCGCGGTCTCCAGCAGGCGGACGACGACCGGCGCCGCGATGTTGTACGGCAGGTTCGAGACGCACGCCCAGGGACCGGGGCCAAGGGTCGCGACGTCGAGCTGCAGCGCGTCACCGTGCACGACCGTCACGTCGCCCGTCCCGGCGACCGTCGATTCGAGGAGGTGCACCAGCTTCGCGTCGAGCTCGAGCGCGACGACGTGCGCGCCGGTCTCGGCGAGCGCGACGGTCAGTGAGCCAAGGCCGGGCCCGATCTCGAGTACGGACGCGCCCGGCTCGAGCGCGGCGAGGCGCGCGATGCGACGCGCCGTGTTCGGGTCAGCGAGGAAGTGCTGCCCGAGCGCGCGGTTCGGTGACAGGTCGTGATCCGCGAGAAGTGCGCGCACGGCCGTCGGTGTGAGGACAGGCATCAGGGTGACGGTAGCGCCCGGCGAGGCGCTGCCGTCAGCCGAGACCGAGCTTCTGGCCACACCCCCACGCACCGAAGCCGTATCGGGCGCGGATGCGCTCGGCGACGATGATCTGCTGCTCCCGCGTGGCGTACCCCGGGTTGGACGCGAACTGCTGACCACCGAACGCGTTCCACGTCCCGTTGTAGAGGCCGAGCCCACCGGAGTACGTCGGGCCGACCATCGACCAGTTGCCACCGGTCTCGCAGTCAGCGATCTCCTGCCAGCGCGGGTCAGCCTTCGTGCCGATGTAGTGGACCGGGGCGACCGCGGCGACGACCGGCACCTGTGAGATCGGCACCGAGCCGACGGCGGAGCCGTTGTTGTTCGTGATCTCGTAGGTGACCCTCATCACGCCGGGTGTCCCGGGCGTGTCGTGGGTCTGGCCGATCGGCGTGTCCGGGTCGTTCGCCGTCACCAGCGGGAGTGAGTAGGGCAGGTCCTGGTACGTCGTCATGATCGCGACGCGGGTCACGCTGACGTACGGGTTGTCCACCGGGATCACGGAGCTCACGGACGGAGTGGTGAAGTCCTGGGGTCCGAGCTTGACCTGGT
>JBPYDT010000059.1:0-28940 GCA_051986275.1 Acidimicrobiia bacterium
GAGGCCCTGACGCTGCGGAGGGTCGGCTAGGAGGAGGACCCGCGGGTCTGGCGCTGCGCGGCGGTCACGGCGCCGCGCATCCAGAGCAACCCGATCCCGGCGAAGACGATCGCCGGGACGAGCTTCCAACTGGCCGTGAGCGCGAAAAAGGCGACGATGCCGCAGAGCACCCACGCGACGCCGACGACGAAGAGGAACAGCGGGTTGCTCGGGCGCCGCCCGACCTGGCCCGCCGGCTCGTCGCGTCCGCGCCCCGCGCGTCGTTGCTGCGACGAACGCCCGCGGCGCTTGCGAGACTGGGCCACGCGCGAGGACCTTAGCGTCCGGCCACCATGGCGCTTCGACTGATGAGCAACACCGACGATCGTCCGCCGACCGATGAAGGTAACGGCACGCTCCGCGGCGACGGCGTGCTGTCGAAACTTTCGTATGCCTTTCGGTCCGAGCCCGGGCCGGTGCGGGAGTCGAACGAGGACTTCGCCGGCGCGTTCGTGCTGACCACTCCCGACGACGCGTGGGACCGCGGCCCGCTGTTCGTCGTGGCCGACGGCATGGGCGGTCACGCGGCCGGCGAGGTCGCGAGCTCCGTCGCGGTGCAAGCCGCGCTCGACCACTGGTCGCAGGGCGCGCCCGGCCCACCGCCCCAGGCGCTCCGGGCCGCCTTCCGGGCGGCGAACGTCGCCGTCTACGACGCCGCGGTGGAACCGGGGCACCGGGGGATGGGCACCACCATCGTCGGCGCCACGTTCGCGGGCCACGAGGCGATCGTGGGCCACGTCGGCGACAGTCGCGCCTATCTCGTCCACGGCGGCGAGTGTGTCCAGCTCACCGGGGACCACTCCCGTGTCGGCGAGATGGTGCGCATGCGCCTGCTGTCGCCCGAGGAGGCGGCGCAGCACCCGGCCCGGTCGCAGCTCACGCGGAGCCTCGGCTCGGACCCCGGGGTGCAGGTGGACCTGACCCGCCAGCCGATCGAGGCGGGCGACGCGCTCGTGCTGTGCACCGACGGACTCTGGGATCTCGTCGCGCGGGCCGAGATGGCTGACGCGTTCGCGACAAGCCAACCCGCGTCGGCGGCTGCGCTGAGCGACGCGATCGTCGATCTGGCGATCAAACGCGGCGGGTCGGATAACGTCACCGCGGCCGTCATCGTCGTCACGTCCGCCCTGCCCATTCCCGCGGCCGCCGGACGTCGGCTCTTCCGACGAGGGCGGAGCTGAGCCATGCGCCTCACGCCGGGAACCCTGGTCGACCGCTACGAGATCCTCGAGGAGCTCGGCGAAGGCGCGTACGCCGAGACCTACAAGGCGCGTGACACGCGCGACGGCCGAGTCGTCGTGCTGAAGGCGTTCAACCCCAACCTCTTCGCCGACCCACACACCTTCCAGCGCTTCCGCCGCGAGGCGCAGATCGTGGCCCGCCTCGATCACCCGAACGTCGTGCAGAGCCTCGACGACGAAGCCCACCGCACCGAGCCGTACCTGATCCTCGAGTACATCGAGGGCGACAACCTCCGGCACTACGGCGGCACGCTCGGGCACGCCGTGCCGATCGACACCGCGATCGACTGGGGCCGCCAGCTCGCCCGGGCGCTCGAGTACCTGCACGAGCACGGGATCGTGCACCGCGACCTCAAGCCCGAGAACGTGATCATCAGCCGCGACGGGCAGCTGCGGATCATGGACTTCGGCACCGCGATGCTCGACGGCGCCAAGCGGCTCACCTGGCGTCACCTGAGCGAGAGCCTCGGCACACCCGACTACATGAGCCCCGAGCAGATCAGGGGAGAGCGAGGCGACGCGCGAAGCGACCTCTACGCTTGGGGCGTGTTGATGTACGAGGTGCTCACCGGTCGACCGCCGTTCGAGGGGGACAACTGGCTGGCGACGATGGCCGGGCACCTCCAGTCCGACCCGAAGCCGCTCCGCAGCCACCGCGCGGACATCCCGCCGGCGCTCGAGGCGGTGGTGCTCAAGGCGATGCGCCGCTACCCGGAGCACCGCTACCAGAGCGCGGCCGAGCTGTTGCACGACCTCGATCACCTCGACGAGCTCGACCCGGCCAGCTTCGACCTGTCTCCCGAGGAGCCGATGGGCGGCATGGCCGCGGCCGAATCGGCGAAGCGCCTGTGGGCCTACGTCGCGCTCATCGCGGTGAGCTTCATCGGCGTGTGCGCCGTGATCATCACCCTGTCGATCGTGCTGAAATGACGCGCCCCGACCTGACCGGCATCGAGTGGGTCCGGCTGAGCTTCGTCGACGTGTTCGGCACCAGCAACTCGGTGCAGATCCCCGCCGGCCGCTACGACGACGCGGCGGCGCGCGGCACGCCGTTCGACGGGTCCGCCCTCGAAGGGCGCGCGCGCTACCTCGAATCGGACATGCTGCTGCATCCCGTCCCGCCCACGCTCGTCGACCTCGGCGAGGGCATCGCCCGCGTGGTGTGCACAGCCCACACGCCCGACGGCGCGCGCTGGCCCGCGGACCCGCGCTACGCGCTCGAGTCGCTCCTCGACGATGTGGGCGAGGCCGGCGACCAGATGACCGTCGCGGCCGAGCTCGAGTTTTACCTGCTCGACGAGGACGACGACCCCGTCGACACCGGCGGCTACTTCGACGAGGCCGAGAGCGACGGCACGACCATTGCGCGCGCCGCGGCGGAGCGCCTCGTGGCCTGCGGCGTCCCGGTCGACGCCTGCCACCACGAGGCCGGGCCGGGGCAGTACGAGCTCGACCTCGGGCCGCTCGCGCCGCTGCGGCTGGCCGACGGGCTCGTGCTCGCGAAGCAGATCGTGCGGGACCAGGCCCGCGCCGCCGGGATGCAGGCGACGTTCATGCCCCAGCCGTTCTCGGGCGAGCCCGGCTCGGGACTGCACGTCCACCAGCGGATGAAGGACCGCCTCGTCGACGCAGTCGGCTCGCTCGACCCCGAGGGGCAGGGGTTCGTCGCCGGGCAGCTCACCCACGGCCGGGGGCTGAGCGCGCTGGCCGCGCCGACGGTGAACTCGTACAAGCGGCTGCACGCCGGACCGGAGGCGCCCGGCGCCGTGGTGTGGGCCCACACCAACCGCGCGGCGCTGCTGCGCGTGAGCTCGTACCGCGGCGCGGACGCCTCGATCGAGTACCGCGGCGCCGACCCGTCCGCGAACCCGTACCTGCTGCTCGCGGGACTGCTCGCCGCGGGCCTCGACGGCCTGGAGCGCGCCCTGGAGCTGCCGAGCCCGGCCGAGGAGTCGGCACACGGCTACGACCCGGCCGTCGGCGCGACGCTGCTCGAGCCGCTGCCCCGCAACCTCGACGACGCCCTCGACGCCTTGCTCGCCGACGACCTGCTCGTCGACACCTTCGACGACCAGCTCCTCGCCCGGCTGCTCGACGGCCGCCGGGCCGAGGCCGAGGCCTACCGCAGCCTCGTGACGGACTGGGAGCGGGCCCGCTACCTCGAGGACACGTAAGACCTACGTCGCGGGCTGGTAGAGGTCCTCGATCTCGTCCGCGTACTTCGCGGCGACGCCGCGGCGCTTCAGCTTCATCGTCGGCGTCAGCTCCTCGGAGTCGGGGAGCCACTCCTCGCCGAGCACGGCGATCCGCTTGATCTGCTCGACGCGGCTGAAGCGCTCGTTCACCCCGGCCACCTCGCGCTCGATCTCCGCGACGATCGTCGGGTCGCGCGCCAGCTCGGGGAGCGGCGTGTCGACGCCGTGCGACTTCGCCCACGCCGACGCGACCTCCGGGTCGAGGACGATGAGCGCCGACACGTAGGGGCGCGCGTCGCCGATCACCGCCGCCTGGCCGATCAGGGGTGAGGACTTCAGCGCCGCCTCGAGGTTCGCGGGCGAGATGTTCTTGCCGCCGGCGGTGATGATCAGCTCCTTCTTGCGGTCGACGATGCGCAGGTAGCCCTCGGCGTCGAGCTCACCGATGTCGCCGGTGTGCATCCAGCGCTCGGCGTCGAGGGCCTCGATCGTGCGCTCCGGGTCGTTCAGGTACCCCCGGAAGATGTTGCCGCCCGCGGCGAGGACCTCCCCGTCGTCGGCGAGGCGAACGGTGGCCCCGGGAATCGCCGGGCCGACCGTGCCGAGCTTCACCCGCCACGGCTCCCACGTCAGCGGGCCGGTCGTCTCCGAGAGCCCGTAGATCTCGGAGAACTCGATGCCAAGGGAGCGGAAGAAGACGAGCACCTCCCGGGGGAGCGGCGCCGCGCCGCTGATCGCCGAGACGACCTGATCCAGGCCCAGCACCTGGCGCACGAACGCCAAGGTCGGGGCGTGCGCCTCGTACTCGCCGGCCAGGTCGCGGGGCAGCGCCTCGCCGCGGGCGCGGTAGCCCTGCTCCCGCTCGCCGACGGCGAGGGCCGCCTCCAGCGCGGCGTGCTGCTCCGGGTCCTTCGCGGCCACGGCGAGCACCCCCGCGTGGAGCTTCTCCCACACGCGAGGGACGGCGAACATGACCTCGGGTCGCACCCCGGGCAGATAGCTCGCGAGCAGGGACGGGTCGGGACACGTGGTGACCTCGTAGCCGAAGCCGATGCCCTGGTAGTGCGACATCGCGCGCTCGGCGATGTGGGCCATCGGCAGGTACGACACCGCCCGCGACCCGGTCGGGTCGTGGGGCAGGAACGCGAGCCGCATGCTCTCGGTGGTCCACACCACGTTCGTGTGGTCGATCATCACGCCCTTCGGCGGACCCGTGGTCCCGGACGTGTAGATGACGGTCGCCAGGTCGTCGGGCCGAGCGATGCCGGCCGCCGCGTCGAGGTCGACGGGCGCGGCGCCGCACAGGGTCTCGAAGTGCAGCACGTCGTCGGGCGCTCGCCCGTCGTCGTCGATGACGACGACGTGCTGGAGGGCGGGCAGCTCGTCCCGGACCTTGAGGAGTCGCTCGAGGAAGTCGACGTCCTCGACGATCGCGAGGCGCGCGCCCGCGTGCCCCGCGAGGTACTGGATCTGCTCGGGCGCCGACGAGTTGTAGATCGACACCGGGGTGGCGCCGACCAGCAGCGTGGCGACGTCGGCCACGTGGAACTCGGGCCGGTTGCGCATCATGAGCACGACCCGCTCGCCCCGCCCGACCCCGAGGTCGGCGAGGGCGGCCGCGAGCCGACAGGCGCGGTCGGCGTACTCGGCCCACGTCCACGACCGCCAGGTCTCGCCGTCGCGCCAGCGGAGGGCGGCGGCGTCGGGTCGGGCCGCCACCGTGTCCCGGAAGCACGTCGGGACCGTCCACCCGGCAACGCTGGCAGCGAGCCGCTCCGCTGTGACCTGAGCCACTGTCGCCCCCCCTTTTGTCTATCCGAGTCTCGCGCGGCCACCCCTGGGACCAGCCTCCGGGCCCCGAAGGCGGGGGCGCCCGGGCGGGTTCTCCACAGGCCCGGTGGAGAACCCGGGGGACGAAGTGGAAAACCTGTGGAGATTGGTGGATACTGACGCCACCGCGTCCCGAGGAGGCCGTTGGGGCGCCCGGCAGCCGGGCCGGGTCTCTACGCCGAACCCTCCTCGGGACGCGTCGCGTCTTAGAACCGCTGGGCGAAGCAGCGGTGTTCGAGGCCGCCGAGCACGAGCTCGCCGTAGATCCCCTGGATCATCGAGCGGCATCGCTCCGCCCAGGCGAACGCGGCGGGCTCGACCACCCGGCGCATCACCTGGGTGTACCCACCTTCGTACACGCGGTATTCGGCCCAGGCGCCGGGATAGTCCTTCGTGCAGGCCACCTCGGCAAAGGGGACGTGGCGGGCCACGGCGAAGCGCCGGACCCGGTTCGCGTGGGTGTGGCCCGCGAAGTAGCCGACGAGGTGGTCGTGGCGCGCGAAGACGCCGACGAGGGCCCGGCTGTCGTCCGGCTGGATGCCGAAGTACCGGCCGGCCGGGACGCTCGGCGCCTCGACGTTCCAGCAGTGGTGGTGGCCGAACACCAGCACCGGCCCCGTGCGCTCCTGCGCCAGGTCGTCAAGCCACTGCACCTGGTCGGCGGGGAGCCGCCCCGAGTCGGTCCCCGGGATTGTCGTGTCGAGCACGGCGAGCGTGACGCCGGGCAGGTCGATCGCGTACGGCGCGTCCTCGACGGCGAGCGTCGGGTCGAGCAGCGCGTCGTGGTTGCCGCGCACGTGGTGCATCCGCTCGCCGAGCCCGCCGTAGACCGCCAGGAACGCGGCGTACTCGGCCTCGGCGCCCACCGCGGTCAGGTCGCCCTTCACGACGACGGCGTCCGGGTCGAGCGCGCGCATCTCCTCGACGACGGCGTGATTCATCGTCTCGGGGTACGGCGGGTCGCCCGGCGCGGATTCGAGGATCGGCCCGATCGCGTCGGTCGCCGGGTCGCCCGTCAGCCCGGCCCTCTGCTCGCCGAGGTGCGTGTCGTTCGCCGTCGCGACCGTCGCCAGCAGCCGGCCGGGCGGCTGCGCGAGCGTGCGCACGCGCGCCGGGAGGAACCGGCCGGGTGCCGCGCCCTCCACCTCGAGCGCGAGCTCGGTGTCGGGCTCGAGACCCGTCAGACGCGCCACGTGCTGGGGCCCGACCGTCGTGACCTCGCGCGCCCCCACGCGCGTCGTGACCCGCTGTTCCGGTGGCGTGGTGAAGGTGACGACGACCTCGTCGGGCCCGACGCTCATGAGCTCGGGCGACGCGGGCGCCGGCGTCACGCCCGGGCGCGGCCGGGCCGACGGCCCGACAGGCGCCACGGGCCGCGGCGCAGGCCGCCCCGGTGGGCCCGCAGCCGGGCGGTGCGCACCCACTCGTCGAGCAGGTCGGGGGGCGGGGCCGCCGGGGCCCGGGGGGTGCAGGCCGTCACCGCGGCGACGATCGCCGCCACCTCCTCGGGCGTGGCGTCGGGCGAGATCGCCCGCAGCCGCGGGCCCGGCGACGCCATGCCTACAGGGGGACGTTGCCGTGCTTGCGCTGCGGCAGCTGCTCGCGCTTGGTCCGGAGCAGGTCGAGCGAGCGCACGAGCACGCGCCGGGTGTCGCGCGGGTCGATGACGTCGTCGACGTAGCCGCGCTCGGCCGCGATGTAGGGGTTGGCGAACCGCTCGGTGTACTCCTCGATGAGCTCGGCCCGGCGGGCCTCGGCGTCCGCCGCGGAGTCGATCTCCTTGCGGAAGATGATGTTCACCGCGCCTTGCGGGCCCATCACCGCGACCTCGGCGGACGGCCAGGCGAACGCCAGGTCGGCGCCGATCGACTTCGAGTTCATGACCACGTACGCGCCGCCGTACGCCTTGCGCGTGACGATCTGGACCCGGGGGACCGTGGCCTCGCAGTACGCGTAGAGCAGCTTCGCCCCGTGGCGGATGATCCCCCCGTACTCCTGGTCGGTGCCGGGCAGGAACCCGGGCACGTCGACGAACGTCACGAGCGGGACGTTGAACGCGTCGCACGTCCGCACGAACCGGGCCGCCTTCTCCGACGCGTCGATGTCGAGCGTGCCGGCCAGCACCTGGGGCTGGTTCCCGACGATCCCGACGACGTGGCCATCGATGCGAGCGAAGCCGCACACGATGTTCATCGCCCAGAGCTGGTTGACCTCGAAGAAGTCGCCGTCGTCGACGACCTCGGCGATCACCCGCTTCATGTCGTACGGCTTGTTCGGGGCGTCCGGGATGAGGTCGACGATCCCCTCGCAGCGCCGGTCCGGGTCGTCCGCCGGCTCGAAGTAGGGCGGGTCCTCGAGGTTGTTGCCGGGGAGGAAGGAGAGGAGGTAGCGGACCTGCTCGAGGCAGGACTCCTCGCTCTCGGCGACGAACGTCGCCACGCCCGACTTCGAGGCGTGCGTCATCGCGCCGCCGAGCTCCTCCTGGGTGACGTCCTCGCCCGTCACCGTCTTCACCACGTCGGGGCCGGTGATGAACATGTGGGAGGTGCCCTTCACCATGAAGATGAAGTCCGTCATGGCCGGCGAGTAGACGGCGCCGCCGGCGCAGGGGCCGAGGATCACGCTGATCTGGGGGATCACCCCCGACGCCTTCACGTTGCGGAAGAAGATCCCGCCGTAGGCGGCGAGCGACACCACCCCCTCTTGGATGCGGGCTCCGGCCCCGTCGTTCAGCCCGACGACCGGGCAGCCCACCGACTCGGCGAGGTCCATGACCTTGTGGATCTTCTCGGCGAACACCTCGCCGAGCGCGCCGCCGAACACCGTGAAGTCCTGGGCGAACACGAAGACCTTGCGGCCCTCGATCGAGCCCCAGCCGGTCACCACCCCGTCCGTCAGGGGCCGGGTCTGCTCGATCCCGAAGCCGTGCGCCCGGTGGCGGGCGAGCATGTCGAGCTCGACAAAGGAGCCGGGGTCGAGGAGTCGCTCGAGGCGCTCCCGCGCCGTGAGCTTGCCCCGGGCGTGCTGGCGCTCGACGGCGGCCGGGCTGCCGGCGTGGGCCGCCTCCTCCCGCAGCGCGGCGAGCTGGGTCAGGCGCTCCTCGATGGGGTGGGGGACGGGCGCGACGGCCGCGCCGGGCGCAGCCTCGCCGCGCACCTCGTCCTCTTCGGCGGCCATGCCTCGCAGGCTACTGCTGGCCTCGTGACCGCCCCCGAGACGCGACGAGGCCCCGCCACGAGGGCGGGGCCGTCGTGCGGGTGCCTGCGGTCAGGCGCTGGGTACGTCGAGGGCCTCGGCCTGGGCCTGAGGCGTCCCGACGTGGATCTGCACCTTGCGGGGCTTGGCCTGCTCCGCCACGGGGACGTGGACGGTGAGCACGCCGTGGTCGTAGGTCGCCTCGAGCCGGTCGGCGTCGAGGGCGTCACCGAGGAGGACCTGGCGGGTGAACGTGCCCTGGGTCCGCTCGCGGGCGAGGACCTGGTCGCCCTCGGCCGGCGTCCAGTGGCGCTCAGCCTTGACGGTCAGCACGTTGCGCTCGATGTCCACGTCGATCGAGTCGGGCGTCACGCCCGGCAGGTCGAAGCGCAGGTCGACGGCGTCGCCACGGCGGACGGCGTCCATCGGCATCCAAGCCGCGCTGGCGCGGTGGAACCGGTCCAGCTCCCGGAAGGGGTCGTACCACACCACTTGCATACCTCCAGCTCTGAAGAGCCCCGGCGGCTCTCCTGTGAAGGCCAACGCGAGCCCCGTCGGCACTATTCCGATCGCGCTGAGAAAACTTTAGTGCGCTGCTGTCAACTCAGGGCTGGCCGTGCGGACCCTTACTCCTGGACGAGCTCGATGAGGGTCCCGAACGAGGACTTCGGGTGCACGAACGCCACGGTCGTGCCCCGGCTGCCCGGCCGGGGCTCCTCGTCGATGACCCGGTGGCCCTCGGCCTTCACCCGGGCGAGGGCCGCGGCGCAGTCGTCGACCCGGTACCCGACGTGGTGGATGCCCTCTCCCCGGGTCGCGAGCGACTTGGCGACGGGTGAGTCCTCGCGGATCGGCGTGAGCAGCTGGATGTACGAGTCGGCCACGGCGAGCAGCGCCTCCTCGACGCCGTCGCGTTCGACGACCTCCCGGTGCGCGACCTCGGCGCCGAAGGTGTCCCGGTAGTAGGCGATCGCCGCCTCGAGGTCGTTCACCGCGATGGCGACGTGGTCGATCGCGGTCAGCTCGCTCACGGCCTTCACGCTAGGCCCCGGGCTCAGGCGTCGTGTCGGCGGAAGAGCGTGATCTGGGGCAGGAGCTGCTCGCGCCGCTCGGGGTCGGTCACCCCGAGACCCTCCTCCGGGGCGAGCGCGAGGACCCCGAGCTTGCCCTCGTGCTGGTTGTGGTGGACCTCGTACGCCGCGGCGCCGGTCTCCTCGAGCGGGTACACCCGGGAGAGCGTCGGGTGGATCTTGCCCTCGCACAGGAGCTGGTTCGCGTCCCACGCCTCGCGGTAGTTGGCGAAGTGCGACCCCTTGATGGTCTTCAGCATCATCCAGAGGTAGCGGTTGTCGTACTCGATCGTGTAGCCGCTCGTCGCGGCGCACGTGATGATCATCCCGCCCCGCTTGCACACGAACACCGACGCGCCCATCGTCTGGCGGCCCGGGTGCTCGAAGACGATGTCGGGGTCGGCGCCCGACAGCTCGCGGATCTTCTTGCCCAGGCGCCGCCACTCGCCGGGGTCCTGGGTGTGGTCGTCGGACCAGAAGCGGTACCCCTCGGCCCGGCGGTCGATGACGTGCTCGACGCCGAGCTCGTGGAGGAGGTCGACCTTGTCGGCCGACGACACGACGCCGATCGGGATGCCGCCGCCGTTCAGCACGTACTGGCAGGCGTAGGCACCGATCCCGCCGGTGGCGCCCCAGACGAGCACCCGCTGGCCCTGCGTCATCTGGGCCCCGTGGGGGCTGACGATCATCCGGTAGCTCGTCGAGCTGCAGAGCGCGTTGACCGCCGCCTCCTCCCACGTCAGGTGGGTCGGCTTGGGCATGAGCTGGTTGGCCCGGACGAGCGCGAGCTCGGCGAGCCCGCCGTAGTTGGACTCGAAGCCCCAGATCCGCTGGTTGGCGGCGAGCATCGCGTCGTCGTGGGCCGACGGGTCCTGGTCGTCGACGTAGTTGCAGTGCACGGTGACAGCGTCGCCCGGGCGCCAGCGCCGCACCGCGGAGCCGACGCGCAGCACGACACCCGCCGCGTCGCTGCCCATGACGTGGAAGGGCTGGTCGTGGCGGGCGCCCCAGACACTCTCCTTGCCGAGCCGGGCGAGGAACTGGAACGTGGGGAGCGGCTCGAAGATCGCGGTCCACACGGTGTTGAAGTTGATGGACGAGGCCATCACCGCGACGTACGCCTCGTCGGGTGCCAGCTCGGGCAGGGGCACGTCGTCGATGTGCACCGATTTGCGCGGGTCCTTGTCCTCGGACGCGACGCCGGCGAACATCTCCTGCTCATCGGCGCGCACGACCGCGCCGCGGAAGGTCTCGGGCAGCGCCAGCGCGGCGAAGTCGTCGCCGGGCGCGCCCTCGAGGATCGCCGACCGGATGGCTTCGATCTCGCTCACGGGCGCGCCCACCCGGACGTCGGTCGACGGGCTCCGCCGACGGGTCGCGGCGTGGCTCGGCGCGCGTGCATCTCGGGAACCCTACGCGCGCGTCTGCGACCGGAGCGCCTGGTGTGACGCAGGGGTAGCATCGTCCACCCTGTCCGCAGACGTCAGGAGGGCCCGATGCCTGGTTCGGTCATCGTCTCGTTCGCCCGCACGCCCATCGGCAAGCTGTCGGGTGCCCTCGCGTCGCTCACCGCGATGGAGCTCGGCGGCCAGGCGATCAAGGCGGCGCTCGCGCGGGGTGGGGTCGGACCCGAGCAGGTCGACTACGTCGTGATGGGCCAGGTGCTGCAGGCCGGGCAGGGTCAGATCACGGCGCGGCAGGCGGCGGCCCTCGCGGGCGTCCCGATGAGCGTGCCCGCGCTCACGATCAACAAGGTGTGCCTCTCGGGGCTGAACGCGGTGTACCTCACCGACCAGATGATCGAGGCGGGCGACGCCGAGATCGTGGTCGCGGGCGGCATGGAGTCGATGACGAACGCCCCGTACCTGCTCCCGAAGGCGCGGGCCGGCTACCGCATGGGCAACGGCGAGCTCGTCGACTCGCTGATCCAGGACGGCCTCTGGTGCGCGTTCGACGCGGTGCACATGGGGACGGGCACCGAGCGCTACAGCGGCCAGGTCGCCGGGCTGACCCGCGAGGCGATGGACGACCTCGCGGCGAAGAGCCACGAGCGGGCCGCCGCGGCGCAGAAGGAAGGGCGATTCGCCGATGAGATCGCCCCCATGTCGATCCCCCAGCGCAGGGGCGACCCGATCCTCGTCGAGGAGGACGAGGGCGTGCGGCCCGAGACGACGGCCGAGTCGCTCGCCTCGCTCAAGCCAGCCTTCGACCCCGACGGCACGATCACCGCGGGGAACGCGTCGCAGATCTCCGACGGCGCGGCGGCGATCGTCGTGACGAGCCGCGCGAAGGCCGAGGAGCTCTCGCTCACTCCGGTCGCTGAGCTGCTCAGCTTCGGCATGGTCGCCGGCCCCGACACCTCGCTGCTGAACCAGCCGTCGCGGGCGATCAAGCGGGCGCTCGAGCCCATCGACAAGACGGTCGCCGACCTCGACCTCGTCGAGCTGAACGAGGCGTTCGCCGCGGTGGGGCTCGCCTCGATGAGCGATCTCGGGCTGAGCGACGACATCGTGAACGTGAACGGCGGGGCGATCGCCCTCGGGCACCCGATCGGCATGTCCGGCGCTCGCGTCCTGCTGACGCTCGTGAACGAGCTGCGGCGGCGCGGCGGCGGCCTCGGGGCGGCCGCGCTGTGCGGCGGCGGCGGGCAGGGCGACGCGGCGATCGTCCAGGTGGCGTAGCGCGGCGCCCGCCGCGGCAGGCCGGCTGACACCCGGTCGCTACGCTGCGGCCTCATGGACCTGAGCGTCCGAGAGGCGCTCGCCGACGACACGACGGTCGACCTCACCCAGCTCCGCTGGATCGGCGGGGCGATGCTCGGCGTCGCGGCCGTCCGACCGCTCGTCCCGTTCGAGTTCGTCCCGCCGTGCCCGCTGCGCACGCTCACCGGCGTCCCGTGCCCGCTGTGCGGGATGACCCGGGGCGTCACCGCGGCGGTGCACCTCGAGCTCGGCAAGGCGGTGTTCCTCAACCCGGGCAGCATCGCCGCCGTCGTCCTGGCGATCCTCATCCTGGTTGCGTGGCGCACGAAACGCGTGAAAGTGCCCGTCTGGGTGTTCTTCGTGGTGCTCGGGCTCATGTGGTCCTGGCAGCTGTTCAAGTACGCGACCGGGCGCGCCCTCTGACGTGGACCCCGTCCGGCCCCTCCCGAAGTTCACAATCGGCGACGCCGTCACCTACAGCTGGAACGCGTGCTGGCGGAACTTCGCGCCGATCTGTCGCGTCGCGCTCGTCGTGTTCGCCGGCAACGTGCTCGCCTACATCGTGGCGGCGGCCAGCCAGACCTCGGTGCTCGGCACGGCGTTCACGCTGCTCGCCCTGCTCCTCGACGTCGCCCTGGTCTTCGGGCTCGTCCGGGCGTCGCTCGACGTCGTCGAGGGGCGCACACCGACGCTGGCCGACGCCTTCCGGCCCGACGGTTACGGCCCCTACCTCGTGGCGTCGGTGCTGTTCCTCGTGGGGACGAACATCGGCCTGATCCTCATCATCCCGGGGATCATCTTCGCCATCGTCTTCCAGTTCTACGCGTACGTGATCGCCGAGCACCCCCAGGTACGCGCCGTCGACGCGCTGCGCCGGTCGGCGCAGATCACCCGCGGCGCCCGGATCCGCCTCCTCGGGCTCGCCGCCGTCCTGCTGCTCCTGAACGTCGCTGGCGCGTTCCTCTGCTTCGTCGGCCTCATCGTCACCTACGCGATCTCGGCGACCGCGCTGGCGTACGTGTACCGGCTGCTCACCGGGCAGCCGATCGCGGCCCTCTAGGCCTGCACCTCGCGCCGACCCTCGAGCGCCCGGCTCAGCGTCACCTCGTCGGCGTACTCGAGGTCACCGCCCGCCGGGAGGCCGCTGGCCAGGCGCGTGACCTTCACGCCGAGCGGGGCGAGCGCCTGGATGAGGTAGAGCGCCGTCGTCTCGCCCTCCATGTTCGGGTTCGTGGCGAGGATCACCTCGGTGATCCCCTCCTCGGGGATGCGGCGCAGCAGCTCGTCGGCGCGGAGCTGGCCGGGACCGATGCCCTCGATGGGCGAGATCGCGCCCTGCAGCACGTGGTAGCGGCCGCGGAACTCGTGGGTGCGCTCGATCGCCACGATGTCGCGGGGCTCCTCGACGACGCAGACCACCGTCGGGTCCCGCCGCTCGTCGCGGCACACCCGGCACAGCTCGCCCTGGGACAGGTTGAAGCACCGCCGGCACCACGTCACGCGGGCCTTCGCCTCGCGGATCGCCGCCGCGAGCCGGTCGGCGTCCTCGGCCGGGCCCTTCAGCAGCGAGTACGCGATCCGCTGCGCCGACTTCGGGCCGATGCCCGGGAGCCGGCCGAGCTCGTCGATCAGCGCCTGGACCGGCGCCTCGTAGACCTCCACGTGCCCGGCGCGACCTCAGCCGAGCAGCCCACCGAGGGCGCCCAGGTCGAGCCCGCCCGTCATCCCGCCCATCGCCTGGGCCTGGCGCTCCTGCGCGCCGCGGAGCGCGTCGGTCACCGCGGCGACGACGAGGTCCTCGAGCATCTCGACGTCCTCGGGGTCGACGACCTCGGGGGCGATCGACACGGCGCGGAGGTCACCCGCACCGGTGACCGTCGCCTTCACGACACCGCCACCCGCCGAGCCCTCGATCGTCTCCTCGGCGAGCGCGGCCTGCGCGCTCGCCATGTCCTGCTGCATGCGCTGCATCTGCCGCAGGAGGTTGGCCTGCGGGTTCGACGGCGGCTTCTGCTTCGCCACACCGGCTCCTACTGGCGCGGGATGTCGTCGACGACGGTAGCGCCGAACGCCTCGGTCAGCCGCGCCTCGGGCGCCTCGGGTGGCGCGTCCGTCGCGTCGAGTACCTCGTCGGCGTCGAGCTCCTCGGGTGGCGGCTCGGGGCGGGGCGCGCGCGCCACGGCCGGGCCGTCGGCGACAAAGTCCGCCGCGGGGACGAGGTTGAACTTCACGTTGCGCCCGAACCGCTCCGCGAGCGCGGCGCGGATCGTGTCGGCCTCTCGCTTGAAGCGGGGGCGGGCCGCCTCGACGAGCTCCGGCGCGACGCCGAACACCACGACGTCACCCTCGACGCGCAGCGGCTGCGCGGCCTGGACCGCGGCCCGCGTGGCGGGCGAGAACCCGGGCAGCAGCTCGGCCCAGGCGAGGATCACGTCGTCGAGGTCGAGGTCCCGCGGCGGGGTGGCGGGCGGCGCGGGAGCGGGCGGCGCCGGATCCGGCGACGGGCCGGGCGGGGGCGGGGCCGCGGCGCGTGCCGCCTCGGTCTCGGCGCGCACCGCACCGAGCGCGCGGCCCGGCGCGCGTCGGTCTGTGGAGGGCGACGCGGCGCCGTCACCGGCGAGGGCGCGCTCGAGGCGCTCGATGCGCTCCACGACCGTCTGGAGCGGCGGGCCGGCGTCGCGGCGGCTCAGCCGCACGAGCGCGACCTCGAGGACGAGCCGCGGGTCGGCGGCGTCGACGCCCCGCATGTCGACGATCGCCTGTCCGAGGGTCTCGACCATGCGCACCATCGCGGCGTTCCCGAGCCGCTCGCCGAGCTCGGTGAGCCGTGCCTGGTCGGCCGCGGGCACCTGAACCGACACGCGGCCGGCACCCGCGGTGAGGAGGAACGTGTCACGGGCCGCGACGAGCAGGTCCTCGGCCACGTTGCGCGAGTCGTGGCCCGCCTCGAGCAGCGCGTCGAGCGCGATCAGGGCGCGGGCAGTGTCTTCGTCGGCGATCGCCTCGAGCACGTCGGCCCGCTGCGAGAACGGCGTCGCGCCGAAGACGTCTCGCACCCGGTCGGCGTCGAGGCGCCCGTCCGCGCCCGCGATGGCCTGATCGAGCAGCGACTCGGCATCGCGCACCGACCCCTCGGCGGCGAGCGCGATCGTCTCGAGCGCCGCGGGGTCGTACTCGATGCCCTCGCGAGCGAGCAGATCGGCGAGACGGGCGATGAGCTGCTCGGTGGTGAGCAGGGTGAACTGGAAGTGCTGGGTGCGCGACCGGATCGTCGGCAGCACCTCCTCCGGGTTCGTCGTCGCGAGCACGAACACGACGTGCTCGGGCGGTTCCTCGAGGCTCTTCAGCAGCGTGTTCGCCGACTCCTTCGTCAGCATGTGCACCTCGTCGAGGATGTACACCGTGCGCTGCCCGCCGAAGCCCTTGTGCGACAGCTGCTCGCGCAGCTCGCGGGCGTCGTCGACCTTGCGCTTCGACGCGGCGTCGATCTCGAAGAGGTCGAGGAAGGTGCCGGCGGCGATCGCCCGGCACGGCTCGCACTCGCCGCACGGCTCGCCGTCCGCGCCGAGGTTCGTGCAGTTCAGGGCCTTCGCGAGGATCCGGGCGGTCGTCGTCTTGCCGGTGCCGCGCGGCCCCGAGAACAGGTAGGCGTGCCCGACCCGGCCCTCCCGCACCGCGTTGCGCAGCGCCTGGGTGACGTGCTCCTGGCCGACGAGCTCGCCGAATCGCTGCGGCCGGTACGTGCGGTAGAGCGCCTGGTAGGCCACGGACGGACTGTACCGACGGCCGCGACGACCCTCGTCAGGGTGCGCGGACCGTGCACCCGCTTCGACCTGACCGCCGCACGACCGGGGGCCACCGCCGGCTCCGGCCAGGCGTGCCTGCGGCACCCGGGACGGTCCGCTGAGAGCTGCTTCCTTCCGGACCTGACTCGGTTCGCGGGATCCCGTTGCGCAGGACCCAACCCTCGACGCCGGTCGAGTGGTCCGATCGAGCGACGGCCCGGGCCTCAGACGGGCGATCAGCCCCCCATACGTGGATTTGGGGTACAGGGCACCACGAGCTCCCCGCCTAGCACGGTCCGCGCGGCGAGGTTATCGCCGGTGCCTACGATCTCGGGCTCCGGGAGGGATGCGAGAGCGGACGAATCGGCACGCCTGGAGAGCGTGTGTGGGGTAACTCACCGTGGGTTCGAATCCCACTCCCTCCGCCCCCCGGCCCGCCGGGCCGCGCAGCACCGACCCGCGATGGAGAATGGGCGCGGTGGAGCACATGACGTCCGAGCAGGCGCGCGCGTCCCTGTGCCGCGACGGCATGGCGACCTGAAGTGGAACGCCCCCAGCTCGAGACGCTGATGGCCGCCGCGCTGGACGAGGCACGGGCGGCGCCCGCCCACGGCGACGTCCCCGTTGGGGCGGTGATCGCCGGTCCGGACAGCACGCTCGTGGCGCGGGCCCACAACGAGCGCGAGCACCGCCAGGATCCGACGGCGCACGCCGAGCTCCTCGCCCTGCGCGAGGCGGCCGCGGCGCTCGGGACCTGGCGACTCGGTGGCTGCACGCTCGTCGTCACCATCGAACCGTGCCCCATGTGCGCTGGCGCCGCGGTCGCCGCCCAGCTCGACGTCGTGGCGTTCGGCGCCGCCGACCCGAAGGCCGGCGCGCTCGGCAGCCTCTACAACCTCGGCGCCGACCCGCGGCTGAACCACGAGCTCACGGTGGTCGACGGCCTCCGCGCCGAGGAGTGCGGGCGCCTCGTCACCGAGTTCTTCGCCGCCCGTCGCGCGTGACGGGCGGCGCGCGGCGCCGACGACCCCGGCTCGCCGGACCCTGACCTCCGAGGCCCGGCCGGAGGGCCCGGGAGAGCGGCTCGTAGAATCGTCGGCGGAGGGATGCCGGAGCGGCCGAACGGGGCGGTCTCGAAAACCGTTGTGTCCAGCAATGGGCACCGTGGGTTCAAATCCCACTCCCTCCGCGCCGGCGGCGCACGCCGCCGCTACTCGTGGCGCAGCGCGACCGCGAGCTCGGCGTCGGCGTCGCGCGGCGGAGCCGACGGCGCCTCGAGCACGACGGCGCGGATCCCGGCCGTACAGGGGAACGGCGGGGCGTAGTCGTCGCAGACGGGCAGCCCGCGGTCGCGGCCCACGAGGAGCCCGGCGCCGCCGATCTGCCACATGAACGGGAGGTCCTCGGTCAGGGTCCCGGTCGTCACGACGGCGTCGTCCACGGCGATCGTGACCTCACCCCCGGGCCTGGCGCCGCGCCCGTACTGGACGCGCAGCACGACGCGCCCGGCGGGCAGCGGGTCGCGCGCGGCGATGCGGGTGAGCGAGCTGAGCACGCTGAACGCGACGACGGGACGGCCGTCGAGGAGGTAGCAGGCCCACCCGTTGTTCCAGTCGCCGAGCGCGCAGACCACGCCCTCGCCCCCGCCCGGCGGCACGTCGAGGTGTGCCTCGAGCAGGAAGCCGCCGAGCAGCATCGGGAGCGCGTTCTCACTCACCGGCCCACCGCCCGGCCGCAGCACGGCACGCTGGCGGCGGCCGTACGGGGGCGGCTCGATCGCGCTCACGCGGTAGATGAGGCTGTCGTCGAGGGGCAGCACCTGGTTGCGGCCCGCCTCGAGCCACCAGCGCTCCTCGAGGTGCCGGACGAGCTCGGGGTGCTCGGCCGAGCGGTCGTGCGCCTCCGAGAAGTCCTCGTCGAGGTTGAAGAGCAGCCACCGGTCCGTGTCGAAGTCGTCGCTGCCCTCGAGCCGGTCGCGCTCCACGTCGAGCTGGTTGCCGACGTGGTCGGTCGTCACCTTCCAGCCGCCCTGGTAGAGGGCCCGCGACCCGATCATCTCGAAGTACTGCGTGTCGCGCGGACTCGGCGCGTCCGCGTCAGCGAACGCGGGCAGCAGGCTCGCACCCGCGAGCGGGGTCTGGTCGACGCCGTCCACGACCGACGGTGCGTCGATCCCGACCGCGTCGAGCACGGTCGGGAGGATGTCGACGGCGTGGCAGAACTGGGAGCGGACCGCGCCGACGCCGGCCGTGCGCGCCGGCCAGCGCGCCAGCAAGGGGGTGCGCACCCCGCCGAGCCAGCTGTAGCGCTTCCAGAGGCGCAGCGGCGTGTTGCCGGCCCACGCCCAGCCCCACGGGTAGTGGTTGTACGCGCGGAGCCCGCCGAGGTCGTCGAGCCGGGCGAGCGTGTCGGCCGGGTCGTCGAGGCGCTGATGGGTGAAGCGGTGCTCGTTCAGCGACCCGTACGGGCCGCCTTCGGCGCTCGTGCCGTTGTCGGAGCACAGGAGCAGCAGCGTGTCGTCCAGCACGCCGAGGTCCTCGAGGAACCCGACGAGCCGCGCCAGCTGCGCGTCGGTGTGGGTGAGGAACCCGGCGAAGCACTCCATCAGCCGGGCGAACAGGCGGCGCTCGTCACCCGTGAGGTCGTCCCACGCGTCGACCCACGAGGGGCGCGGCGTGAGCGTCGTCCCGTCGGGCACGACGCCGCACGACCGCTGGCGGGCGAAGGTCGCGTCGCGCCAGCGGTCCCAGCCGTCGTCGAAGCGACCGGCGTACCGGTCGATGAACTCGCGGGGCGCGTGGTGCGGCGCGTGGGTCGCGCCCGTCGCGAAGTAGAGGAAGAACGGCTTCTCGGGCTGCGCCTGGTGCTGGTCCTGCATCATCCGGATCGCCTGGTCGACGAGGTCCTCGGTGAGGTGGTAGCCGTCGCTGGGTGGGCGCGGCTGGTCGATGAAGCCGTTGTCTCGCACGAGCGACGGGGCCCACTGGTTCGCGTCGCCCGCCAGGAAGCCGTAGTGGCGCTCGAAGCCCAGCCCGAGCGGCCACCGGGCGAACGGACCGGCCGCGCTCTGCTCCCAGCGGGGCGTGAGGTGCCACTTGCCGACGGCGAGCGTGCTGTATCCCGCGTCGCGGAGCAGCCGGGGCATCGCGGCGGCCGACGGCGGGATCCGCCCGTCGTAGCCGGGGTAGCCGGTCGGGACGTCGGTGAGGAAGCCCATGCCGACCGCGTGATGGTTGCGGCCGGTCAGCAGGCAGGCGCGGGTCGGGGAGCACAACGCGGTGACGTGGAAGCGGTTGAAGCGCAGCCCCTCGGCGGCGAGCCGGTCGATCGTCGGCGTCGCGAGGTCGGAGCCGAAGCAGCCGAGCTGCGCGAACCCAAGGTCGTCGAGCACGACGAGGACGACGTTGGGCGCGCCCGCCGGGGGGCGCGCCACCGGCGGGAACGCGGGCGTCGAGTCGACGCTGGTGCGACCGATGATGGGGCGCCGGGCCATGGTCCTCCTCGCCGTCAGCGGGCCGGGGCCAGCCCGAGGTTCGCCGCGATCTCACGCGTCGCCGGGGAGCGGTTCAGCGTGTAGAAGTGCAGACCCGGCGCGCCGCCCTCGAGCAGCGCGGCGCAGAGGCGCGTCGCCTCCGCGATCCCCACGGCGCGCACCGCGGCCGGGTCGTCCTCGACCTCGTGGAGCCGCTGCGCCAGCCAGTCCGGGAAGGCCGAGCCCTGCAGCTCGGCCATCCGCCGGATCCCGGCGATGCTGAGCACCGGCATGATCCCGGGGATCACGGGCCGGTCGACGCCCCGCTGCTCGAGCGCGTCGACGAGCTCGAAGTAGTGGCGCGCCTCGAAGAAGAACTGGGTGACGCCGAAGTCGGCCTCGGCGAGCTTCTCGGCGGTGTGGCGCCGGTCGCTCTCGAGCGACGGGGAACGCGGGTGGGGCTCGGGGTGCACGGCGACGCCGATCGAGAAGTCCCCGATGCGCCGGACGAGGCGGACGAGGTCGATCGCGTGCTCGAGCTCGCCGGGCGGCAGGTCGAGGTCCTTCGGCGGGTCACCGCCGAGGGCGAGGATGTTCTCGATCGACGAGTCGCGGTAGCGAGTCACGATCTCCTCGAGCTCGGCGCGGGTGTGCGCCGCGCACGTGAGGTGCGCCATGGCCGTCATCGAGGTGTTCTGGTTGATGTGGGCGACCAGGTCGTGCGTGCGCTCCCGTGTCGTGCCGCCCGCGCCGTAGGTGACCGAGACGTAGGAAGGCTGCAGCGGCTCGAGCTCGGTCAGCGTGCGCTCGAGCTGCTCCTCCGCCTCGGGCGTGCGCGGCGGGAAGAACTCGAACGAGATCGAGCGTCCGCCGGCGAGGATGTCGCTGATCTTGGCCACGTCGACCTGCTCGTCTTGCGGGACCGCAAAGCGTAGGCGCGACGTCGTGACGTCCGCCTCGGTGCGCCCACGTGCGGGCGTGCCAGACTGACCTGGTGCCGCCGGAGAAGCTGCAGTGGAAGCACCTCTACGAAGAGGTGGTGACGAGCGGACTCTGCACCGGGTGCGCGGGCTGCGTGATCGCGTGCCCCCACGACGTGCTCGGCTACCGCGACGACGAAGGCGTGTACAAGCCGTTCCAGACCGAGGACGGCTTCGGACCCGACGACTGCTCGCACGGCCAGAAGGGCTGCACGAGCTGCACCCGCGCCTGCCCGAGGTTCCGGGCCTGGGAGCCCGAGATCGACGACTTCTTGTTCGGGCGGACCCGCGCCGCGGACGAGGTCGCGGGCATCAGCGCCGACATCGTGCTCGCCCGCGCCACCGACCCGGTGCTCGCCGAGGTCGGCCAGGACGGCGGGCTCGTGTCCGCCATCCTCCTCTACTGCCTGGAGCACGACGTGATCGACGCCGCGCTCGTCTCCTACCTCGAGGGCGACGGCTCGACGTGGAAGGCCGTGCCGGGCGTCGCCCGGACGAAGGAGGACATCGTCGCCTCCGCCGGGAGCCGGTACACGTACTCGGCAAACACGCTGGCGTACATGGACGCGGTCGAGGCCGGTCACGAGCGGCTCGCGCTCGTCGGGATGTCATGCCAGAGCTCGGTGCCTCCCGTCATGAAGCAGCGGCGCGCCGGGAAGGTGGCGCGTCGCCTGAGCCTCAACATCGGGCTGCTCTGCTCGAAGACGTTCGACGACGCCATCTTCGACGAGCTGCTCGACGCCAAGTACGGGCTGAAGCGGGCCGACATCAAGAAGATGAACATCAAGGGCCGCCTCCAGATCTGGATGCACGACGGCGCGTACCACGAGGTCCCGCTGAAGGAGTGCCACCAGTGGACCCGCGAGGGCTGCAACCAGTGCCCTGACTTCGCGGCTGAGCACGCGGACATCTCGACCGGCGGCATCGGCGCGTTCAACGACTGGACGCTCACCCTCGTCCGCACCGAGGCGGGCCGCGAGGTGATGGACGGGATGCTCGCCGAGGGCTGGATCGACGTGCGCCCGGGCGACGACGACCCCGGCGCGATCGAGCTGCTCCACAAGCTGGCTCGCAAGCAGCGGTCCCGCTGGCCCGACACCGCGTTCGTCGACGCACCGCGCCTCGTCGGCGCCTGAGGCGTGCGCGTCGCCGCGCTCGTCGACGACCTCCTCGACCGGTCCCGGATCACCGCCGCGCTCCCGGACGCGGCGATGTGTCGCGACCCGACGGCCGTCGGGGGCGCCGACGTGATCGTCGTCGACCTCGCGCGTCACGCGGCCGACGTCGCGCCGCTGCGCCGCGCGTGGCCGGACGCCCGGATCGTCGCCTACGGGGCGCACGTCGACGACGCGGCGCTCGAGGCGGCGCGGGCCGACGGCGCCGACGCGGTCCTCCCCCGCTCCCGCTTCTTCCACGACCCCGCGGCCGCAGTGGCGTCCCCGGCGGGCCCCGTGCCACCCTCGGGCGGTGCGGGTGGGGGGTAACCCGGCGTCCGACGCCGGGGTCCAAAGGGCGTGACGACCGTCCTGTCGCGCCTCGAGCGCTCCGCCGGCTCGTCCGCCGCCCTCACGTTCGTCGGTGCCGCCGCGGGCGGCGACCCCGAGACGGTCCCCTGGGGCCAGCTCCACGAGGACGCGCAGGGCGTCGCCGCCGCGCTGCAGGCCCGGGGCGTCGCGCCGGGCGACCACGTCGGTGTCCTCGGGGCGACCTCCCGGCCGCTCGTCACCGCCATCCAGGCCGTGTGGCTGTGCGGCGCGACGCTCGTCTGCCTGCCGCTGCCCATGCGGCTCGGCTCGGTCGAGGAGTTCGTGGCGCAGACCCGCGAGCGGATCCGCCACGCCGACATCGGGCTCGTCGTGGTCGACCCCGCCCTCGCCGAGTACCTGCACGCCGAGCCCGGCGACCCGCCCGTCGTGACCCTCGACGCGCTGCGGGGTGAGCCACGGCGTTGGGAACGACCCGCCGACGACCCGACGGCCCTCGCGCTGCTGCAGTTCACGAGCGGCTCGACCGCCGACCCGAAGGGCGTGATGCTCCCCCACGCGCACCTCGTCCACAACATCGACGCGATCGTCGACGGCGCGGGGCTGACCACCGAGGACCGCGGCGTGTCCTGGCTGCCGCTGTACCACGACATGGGCCTCATCGGGCTGCTCATGACGCCGATGCTCATCGGCTTCGACCTGGTCCTCGCCGCGCCGACCGACTTCCTCGCCGCGCCCGGCGACTGGCTGCGCTGGATGTCCGACTACCGCGGCACCGTCACGTGCGCGCCGAACTTCGGCTACGCGCTCGCCGCCCGCGCGCTGCGCCGCCTCGACGGGCTCGACCTGTCCCCGTGGCGGCTGGGGCTCAACGGCGCCGAACCGATCGACCCGGAGGCGGTCGAACGCTTCCTCGCGGCGGGGGCGCCGCACGGCCTCGACCCCCGCAGCGCCCTCTGCGTGTACGGCATGGCCGAAGCGACGCTCGCCATCTCGTTCCCCGAGCCGGGGACCGGCATGGCGGTCGACGAGGTCGACCGTGACGCGTTCGAACGCCAGCGCTACGCCGAGCCCGCCCCCGGTCGGCCGAGCCGGCGCCTGGCCCGCCTCGGCCGACCCCTGCGCGGCCTCGAGCTGCGGGCCTGCGACCCGACGACGGGCGCGCCGCTCGGCGAGCGCGCCGTGGGCGAGCTCGAGGTGCGCGGCGCGTCCGTCACCCCCGGCTACTACCGCCGGCCCGAGGTGAGCGCGGCGAGCCGCCACGACGACTGGCTGCGCACCGGTGACCTCGGGTACCTCGTGGACGGCGAGGTCGTCGTCTGCGGTCGGCTGAAGGACGTCATCATCATCGGGGGGCGGAACGTGTTCCCGGAGGAGATCGAGCGGGCCGCGGCCGGGGTGGACGGGGTCCGGCCGGGCAACGTCGTCGCCTTCGGGATGCCCGGCCGACGGGGCAAGGAGGGCATCGTCGTCGTCGCCGAGACCCGACTCGACGACCCCGAGACGCTCCACGACGCCGTCGTCGAACGGGTCTGCGACGCGGTCGGCGTCCCACCCCTCGAGGTCGTGCTCGTGCAGGCCGGGACCCTGCCCAAGACGTCGTCCGGCAAGCTCCAGCGGTCCCGCTGCCGGGACCAGTACCTGGACGACGCGCTCGCCTCCGCCTGAGGCGGGGCGTCGGCGCACGCCCGCGGACCGGGATCGGCCTCAGGCAGGTCGCCTCCCCGCTCGCCCTTCGGCGCGCCCACCGGTCAAAATGTCCGGATGCCGCCCACGGCGCTGGTTCAGCGCGAGCCGACGACGGTCCCTACCGTCCCGACGCCCGAGGCGCCGGCCCGCGCCCGGCGCCGGAACGGCTGGCGGCTCTTCGCCGTCCTGCTCCTGCTCACGATGGCGCTGCGGCTGCCGGGCTTCTTCGTCGACGTCTTCAACTCGGACGAGACGTTCCTCGCCACCCAGGCGCACGTGATCCGCGACGGCGGCAACCTCTACCGCGAGGCCGCCGACCGCAAGCCGCCCCTCGTCCCCTACGTCTACGCCGCGTCCTTCGACTTCTTCGGCTCGACGGCGCTGTGGACGGTGCGCCTCGTCGCGATGTTCGCCATCGCGTTCACCGCCTGGCTGCTCGCCTGCGAAGCCCGCCGGCGATGGGGGCGCCGAGCCGGCTGGATCGCCGGGCTCCTCTGCGTCCTCGCGATGGTCGCGTTCGCGCCCCAGGACGGGCAGGCGGCCAACTTCGAGGTGTTCATGCTCCCGGCGATGACCGCCGCGGTCCTCCTCGCGCGCCGCGGCAAAGCCGGGTCGTCGGGCGTCGCCGTTGCCGTGGCGACCCTGGCGAAGCAGACGGGCGCGGCGACGCTGCTGCCGGTGGCCTACCTCGTGTGGAAGACCCGCGGGCGCAAGGGGATCGGCCGGGCCGCGCTCGGCTTCTCCGTCCCGCTCGCGCTCGTCGCCCTCGCGCTCGGTCCGGGGCAGCTCCTCTACTGGACGGTCCTCGGCAACGGCTCCTACGTGAGCGTCGGCACGGCGTCGTTGTACGTCGCCTCCACGTTCGTGCTCATGACGCTCGCCTGGGTGGCGTGCAACCTCCCGATCGTGTGGCGCCTGCCCGAGGCGTGGTCGGCCCGTCGCCGCACGGCGCGCGACGGCGGCACGGACACCGACCTGTGGCTCTGGCTCATCTCCGCCGCGCTCTCGGTGGCGGTCGGCCTGCGGTTCTTCGGGCACTACTACATCCAGCTCGTCCCGCCGCTGTGCCTGCTCACCGCGGGGTCGCTCGCCCGGGCGACCCGCCGGATCGGCACGATGACGCTCACGTTCGCCGCCGTCGCCGCGGTCGCGTTCTCGGCGGCCGGCTACTTCATGTCGCCCTACGGCAGCGAGCCCGCCTACCAGTCGGTGAGCAAGTTCCTCGCCACCCACTCCAAGAAGAACGACCGGGTGCTCGTGTGGGGCAGCGTCCCCGAGATCTACTGGGCGTCGAACCTCAGCCCCTCGACGCGCTTCATCACCACCTCGACGCTCACCGACAGCTTCCCGGGCCGCCCGGCGTTCGACGCGACGCCCGAGAAGGCGAGCTCGACGATCTGGGACTGGTTCTACGAGGACCTCGCGGCGCGCCCGCCCCGCTTCATCGTCGACACCGCGCCGGCGAACATCCGCGGCGCGGAGTACACGCCGATCAACCGCTTCCCGCGCCTCGAGGAGATCGTGGCCAGCGAGTACCGCTACGACACGTCGATCAACGGCATCGCCGTCTACGAGCGGCGACCCGGCTGACCTACACGAGCGGCCACGGCACCGAGTGGTAACCGGCGTCCGGCTCGGGGAAGCGACGCTGGCGGCCCAGGTCCTCGGCGCGCACGGCGAGGGCGGCGACCTCGGGCGGGTCGAGCAGCCCGTCGAGGCGCTGAGCGAGCGGCCCCTCGAGCGCCTCGACGCTGACCCGGCAGACGTCGTCGAGCAGCACCTGCGGGACGAGCTCGCCGCCGAAGTCCCACACGACCGTCCGCAGCTTCCAGAGCCGGTGGAACGTGAGCCCGTGGTCGATCCCGAGGATGAGGTCGTTGGCCAGGTCGTGGAGGCAGTGACCGCCCTTGCGGTCGGCGTTGTTGACCAGCACGTCGAACGCGGCGAACTGGCGGAACCGGTCCTCGTGGTCGGGGAGCAGCGTGAAGTAGTGCTCCTCGGGATCGTGCTCGACGAAGCGCTGCAGCGCCCCCTCGCCGGCGGGACCGTCGAAGCGCCGGACGGTCACCGGGACGACCCCCCAGCCGAGCGCGTGCGACACCTCGTACGCCGCGACCTCGCGGCGCGACAGCGTCCCGTCCGGGAAGTCCCACAGCGGCCGCTCGCCCCGCAGGGGCTTGTAGACCGCCGGGACCTCGACGCCGTCCGCCCGGGCCGCGACGAGCAGCGCGTTGTTCGACGAGTAGCGCAGCCGGCCGACGACCTCGAGGTCGCCGCGACTCAGGACCTCGGCGACCTCGTCGCCCGTCAGTTCCAGCGGGGGCACCGGTGGCCGGCAGGGTCCATCGGCTGGTCGCACAGCGGGCACGCGGGCCGGCCGGCGGCGACGACCGCCGCGCCCTGCGCCACCATCGCCCGCACCTGGGGCCGCGTGGCGTAGACCCGGGCGACGAAGCCCTCCTCGTCCTCGGCCGCCGGGGCCGGCGCCTCCTCGTTGTCCTCCTCGTCCTCCTCGGCCGAGCGCTCGCGCAGCTCGATGAGGACGAGCTCGCGCTCGGGGTCGAAGCCGAGGCCGATGAGCCGCGCCCGGAACAGCGGCACGGTCGGCTCGCGCAGGTCGGCGTCCGCCGCCGGCAGCGTGATCCCGTCCTCGGGGTACTCGTCGGCGATACGGTCCAGGAAGGCCACGGCCTCGGACGCGAGGAGCGCCACCTGCTCCTTCTCGACCAGCACCGTCAGCTGGGCCGACTCCTTGCGCGCCTGGAGGTAGAAGGCGCGCTGGCCGGGCTCGCCGACCGCCCCGGTGCACAGCCCGTCGACGGAGTCGAGCTCGATCGGGTCGTGGCTCACGACACCTCCTCCTTCTTCTCCTGTTCTTGCTCGGCGTGCTCGCCGTCCTTCGCTGCCGGTGGGCGCAGGTCGTCGAGGGTCCCGGTGTCGTTGCACTTCAGCAGGGCGACGCCCGCGCCCGAGAACGCGAACGCGGTGACCGAGGCCGGGGCGACCACGATGCGCTGGAAGAGGTCGAGATGCACGCCCGTGTAGTGGGCGATGGCCGCCTTGATGGGGTCGGCGTGCGAGACGACCACGACCAGCTCGCCCGGATGGTCGGCCACGACGCCCTCGAGGGCCTGGACCATGCGGGCCTGCATAGCGGCGAGCGACTCCCCGCCCGGGAAGCTGGCGCGTGACGGGGCGCGCTGCACGACCTTCCACAGGTCGGTCTTCGCCAGCTCGGCGAGCTTCTGGCCGGTCCACTCGCCGTAGTCAGCCTCGAGGACGCCGTCGAGGGCGCGGACCTCGAGCCGATGGTGGCAGGCGATCGCTTGCGCCGTCTCGGTCGTGCGCTCGATCGGGCTGGCGTAGACGGCGGCCACGGGGAGCGCGGCGAGGCGCTCACCGAGCGCCGCGGCCTGCCCGCGTCCTTCCTCCGACAGCGCGATGCCGGGCTGGCGGCCGGAGAGCAGCGGGCCGGTCTGCGCCGTGACGGCGTGGCGCGCCAGCACCAGCCGCGTCACGCCGCGCGTGGCGGACTTCTCGCCGTCCGACGCCGGCGCGTCGACGGGGGGAGCGGTCGTCGCCTCGGGCATGGCGCGTCGATGGTACCGGTGCGCCCTGGCGTACCTTCCGGGTGAAGGCCGACGCTCCCCTTCAGGCGGTTCGCCGAGCCGCGACGGCCGCGGTCAGCTCGCCCTCGTGGCGGGTGAGGTAGTCGTCGAACGCCGCGACCTTCTGCGTGTCCTCGTAGACCGTGCCGAAGCGGATCTTGCCCCAGGACATCGTGGCGAACAGCACGCCGGTGTTCTCGTAGACGGGCTCGCCGTCCGGTCCGGTGGCGTGGTCGGCGAAGCGGATGCCGACGTGGCTCCGCCACGGCGGGCCGCCGACGAGGATCTCCCGCGGCTCCAGCTGGAGCCCCACCCGCGCGAACCGCGCGTACCAGGCGGCGAGGTCCCCCTTGTCGTGGTAGTCGGCCGCCCAGGAGCTGCGGCCGGGGAACTGGAAGTGGCCGTCCTCGGCCCAGAGGGCCAGCGTGGGCGCCATGTCACCGGCCCGCGCCCGGGCCATGACCCTCCGGACCCGCATCTTCACCAGCCAGCGGAACATGGGACCTCCTCACACTAGATAGATCGCTCTAGCGAGCGTAGTAGGCTGGGTGGGCACGACGAAATCGGGGAGGAGCGCCGTGCCGACGAGCACGAGGGACCGGATCCTGGACGTCACCGCCGACCTGTTCCGGCAGTACGGCTTCACCGGGACGGGGATGAAGCAGATCGTCACCGCGGCGAACGCCCCGTTCGGGTCGCTCTACCACTACTTCCCAGGCGGCAAGGAGGAGCTGGGCGTCGAGGTCATCCACCGGTCGGGGGAGATGTACTTCGCGCTCTTCGAGGCCATCTTCGACGGGGCGACGGACGCGGTGACCGGGGTGCGGGACTTCTTCACCGGCGCGGCCGAGGTCCTCCGCGAGACGGACTACGCCGACGCCTGCCCGATCGCGACGGTCGCGCTCGAGGTCGCGAGCGCGAGCGAGCCGCTCCGCCTAGCGACGGCCGAGGTCTTCGAGCGCTGGATCACCGGCGCAGCGGCGCGGCTGGCGGGCGGCGGTGTCCCGGAGGACCGCGCCCGCGAGCTGGCGATCCTCCTCTTCGACCTGCTCGAGGGCGCGTTCGTGCTCGGCCGCGCCAGCCGCTCCACCGAGGCCCTCGACGTGGCCGGGGCCGCGGCGGCCGCCGCCGTGGAGGCGGCACTGACCGATGCGTCGGAGGTGCGGCCGGTCCCCTGACGGCACGGCCGCGCCTCGGTGGTAGGAACGGAGGCGGGACCCGGACGGAGAGGACGGCGATGGTCGACGGCGCGAACGGTCACGCGGGAACGATGGACCTGGGCGGCGACCTCACGGTGCGCCGCCTCGGGTACGGCGCGATGCGCATCACCGGACCGGGCATCTGGGGCGAGCCGCCCGACCACGACGAGGCGATCGCGGTGCTGCGACGAGCCGTCGACCTCGGGGTCACCTTCATCGACACCGCCGACTCGTACGGCCCCTTCGTCAGCGAGCGCCTCATCGCCGAGGCCCTGCACCCCTACCCCGACGACCTCGTCATCGCGACCAAGGGCGGCCTGCAGCGCACCGGGCCCGGGCAGTGGCCGGCCGACGGTCGGCCCCAGCACCTGCGCGCCGCGTGCGACGGCAGCCTCGAGCGGCTGCGCCTCGACCAGATCCCCCTCTACCAGTTCCACCGCCCCGACCCGAA
>JBPYDT010000060.1:0-89975 GCA_051986275.1 Acidimicrobiia bacterium
CGGACCGGGTGAAGGGATCGAGGACGACCCCGCCGCCCCCACCGCGGCACCCGACCGAGTCCGTTGACCAAAGCGAGCACTTCCCCATGACGACCCCCACCTTCGAGGCGCTCGGCGTCTCGCGCGACCTCGCGGCTGCCCTCGCCTCCCAGGGGATCGAGGCGCCGTTCCCGATCCAGGCCCTGACCATCGCCGACGGGCTCGCGGGCCGCGACGTGTGCGGCAAGGCGAAGACCGGCTCCGGCAAAACGCTGGCGTTCGGCCTGCCACTCCTCCAGCGGGTCGGGCACGCCGAGCCGCGCCGGCCAACGGGTCTGATCCTGGTCCCGACCCGGGAGCTCGCCAACCAGGTGTTCGGCGTGCTGAGCGAGCTGGCCGCGACGCGCGGGCAGCGGGTCGCCGCCGTGTACGGCGGCGTCGGGTTCGAGCAGCAGATCGCCGCGCTGCGGACTGGTGTCGACGTCGTCGTCGGCACCCCCGGCCGGCTCATCGATCTGCTCGAGCGGCGCGAGCTGCGCCTCGACGCCCTCGACGTGCTCGTGCTCGACGAGGCCGACCGGATGCTCGACATGGGGTTCCTGCCCCAGGTGCAGAAGATCCTCTACCGGCTCGAATCGGAGCCCCAGACGATGCTGTTCTCGGCGACCCTCGACGGCGCCATCCGCCGCCTCGTCGACCGGTACATGCACGACCCGGTGTTCCACGAGGTCGCGTCGCAGGACCCGACCGTCGACGAGATGGAGCACCGCTTCCTCGTCGTGCACCAGATGGACAAGGCGAAGGTCGCGGCGGCCATCTCCCGGGGCGTCCAGCGCACCCTCATGTTCTCCCGCACCAAGCGCGGCGCCGACCGCCTGGTCTCGGACCTGCGGCGCGAGGGCGTGAAGGCCGCGGCGATCCACGGCGACCTCCGCCAGACGGCGCGCGAGAAGTCGCTCGCCGACTTCATGACCGGCAAGGTGCCGGTGCTCGTCGCGACCGACGTCGCCGCCCGGGGCCTCCACATCGACGCGGTCGACGTCGTGCTGCACTACGACCCGCCCGAGGACCACAAGGCCTACCTGCACCGCTCGGGCCGCACGGCGCGCGCCGGGGAGACCGGCGTGGCGGTCACGCTCGTGCTGTGGAACCAGGAGAACGAGGTGCGGGCCGTGCGGCGCCCGCTGGGGATCACCGACCCGTTCGTCGAGGTCTTCTCGAACGATCCCCGCCTCGCCGACCTGCACCATCTCGGCGCCGGCGAAGCGACCGTCCCCGCCTGAAACGACCCCGGTGGGCACGGCCCGCCGTGCGAGGATGACGCCCATGGCCCGGCTCTCGCGCAAGGTCCGCGCGATCACCGAGTCGGCGACGCTCGCCGTCGACGCCAAGGCCAAGGCCTTGCGCGCCGCCGGGGAGCCGGTCATCGGCTTCGGTGCCGGCGAGCCGGACTTCCCGACACCACCCCACATCGTCGACGCGGCGATCGCCGCGTGCCGCGAGCCTCGCAACCACCACTACACCCCGACCCCGGGTCTGCCCGAGTTGCGCGCCGCGGTGGCGGCGAAGACGAAGCGCGACTCCGGCCTGGACTGCGAGGCGAGCCAGGTCGTCGTGACGAACGGCGCGAAGCAGGCCGTGGCCGAGGCCTTCCAGGCCCTGCTGGACCCGGGCGACGAGGTCCTGCTGCCCGCCCCGTACTGGACGACCTACCCGGAGGCGATCACCCTCGCCGACGGCTCGCCCGTCGTGCTCCCCACGACCGAGGCGAGCGCCTTCCGCGTCACCGTCGAGCAGCTCGAGGCCGCGTGGACGCCCCGGACCAAGGCGCTGCTCTTCGTGTCGCCCAGCAACCCGACGGGCGTCGTGTACCGGCCCGCCGAGGTCGAGGCGATCGGCCGCTGGGCGGTCGAGCACGGCGTCTGGGTCGTCACCGACGAGATCTACGAGCACCTCACGTTCGGGGACCACCGCTTCACGTCGATGCCCGTCATGGTCCCCGAGCTCGCCGACACCTGCGTCGTGCTGAACGGCGTCTCGAAGACGTACGCCATGACCGGGTGGCGGCTCGGCTGGATCATCGCTCCGCCGGACGTCGCGGCCGCGGTGACGAACCTGCAGTCGCACGTGTGCTCGAACGTCGACAACGTGGCGCAGCGCGCCGCGCTCGCCGCGGTCACCGGGGACCTGGAGGCGGTGGCGACGATGCGGCGCGTCTTCGACCACCGCGGCCGGACGATGCAGGAGCTCCTGGACGGCATCGCCGGCGTCCGGTGCCTCCCGCCCGAGGGCGCGTTCTATTGCTTCCCGTCGTTCGTTGACCTGCTCGGACGCGAGCTTGCGGGGACGACCGTCACGACGACGCTCGAGCTCTGCGAGCTGGCGCTCGACGAGGCGCTCGTCGCGATCGTGCCCGGTGAGGCGTTCGGCGCGCCCGGGTACGCCCGACTGTCGTTCGCGCTTGCCGAGGAGGATCTCGTCGACGGGCTGGAGCGGCTCGGCAAGCTGCTGCGCTGACTACCCGGCGGGAAGAATCGGCGGCGTCCGAGGCCGTCACCACTATCGTCGGCGTGATGGCCCGGGTGCTCGTGACCGAGAAGCTCGCGGCCCGCGGGCTCGATGCCCTGCGTGACGCGGGCCTCGACGTCGACGAGCGCATCGGCCTGAGCCCCGACGAGCTGCTGGCAGCCATCGGCGGCGCCGCCGCGCTGGTGGTTCGCAGCGCCACCCAGGTCGACGAGCAAGTGCTCGACGCTGGTCAGGAGCTCGTCGTGGTCGGCCGGGCCGGGATCGGCCTCGACAACGTCGACGTCGAAGCCGCCACGCGGCGCGGCGTGATGGTCGTCAACGCACCCCAGTCGAACGTCCTGTCCGCCGCCGAGCACACCGTCGCGCTCCTGCTCGCTCAGGCCCGCAACGTCCCCCAGGCCGACGCCGACCTGAAAGGGGGCGCGTGGAACCGCTCCCGGTGGGAGGGCGTCGAGCTGCACAACAAGACGCTCGGGATCGTCGGCCTCGGGCGCGTCGGTGTCCTCGTCGCCCAGCGCACCTCGGCGTTCGGGATGCGCCTCCTCGCCTATGACCCGTTCGTGAGCGCAGAGCGCGCGCGCCAGCTCGGCGTGGGGCTCGTCGGCGCGCTCGACGAGCTGATCCGCCAAGCGGACTTCCTCACGATCCACCTGCCCAAGACATCCGAGACGATCGGGCTCATCGACGCCGAGATGCTGAGCCACGCCAAGCCGACGCTGCGGCTCATCAACGCCGCCCGCGGCGGCATCGTCGACGAGGGCGCGCTGGCGGACGCGCTCCGGTCGGGTCGGATCGCGGGGGCCGCGCTCGACGTGTTCGCCACCGAGCCGACGACCCAGTCGCCCCTCTTCGCGCTGCCCAACGTCGTGGTGACCCCGCACCTCGGTGCTTCGACGGTCGAGGCGCAGGACAAGGCGGGCCAGACGATCGCCGAGCAGGTGGTGCTTGCGCTGCGCGGCGACTTCGTCCCGTACGCGGTCAACGTCGCCGCCACCGAGGCGAGCTCCACGGTCGCGCCGTTCCTGCCGCTCGCCGAGCGCCTCGGACGGCTCTTCACCGCGCTCGCCGGCGGGGTCGTCGACACCCTCGACGTCGCCTATGAGGGCGAGATCGCCGCGTACGACTGCCGTGTCCTCACGCTCGCCGTGCTGAAGGGCGTGCTGCAGCGCGTCGTCGACGAGCCCGTCTCGTTCGTCAACGCGCCCCAGCTCGCCGCGAGCCGAGGACTCGTGGTCCGCGAGACGACGTCCTCCGCCGCGCTCGACTACGTCAACCTCCTCACGCTGCGGGGCCGGCGCGACGGCCGGTCAGTGCACATCGCCGGCACGCTGTTCGGCAACCAGGCGGCACCCCGCATCGTCGGGATCGACGACCACAGCGTCGATGTCCCGCCGGCACCGCACATGCTCGTGGTCCACAACGCCGACGAGCCGGGGATGATCGGCGCGGTCGGCACGATCCTCGGCGACGCCGACGTCAACATCGCCAACCTCAACGTCGGCACGAACGCCAAGGGCGAGCCCGCGCTGATGGTCATCGCCACCGACACCCCGGTGCCCAAGCCCGTCGTCGATCAGCTGCGCGCGCACGTCGGCATCCTCGAGGCCTGGGCCCTCGAGCTCGAGTGATGGCCACGATCGAGCTCGTCCTCGACTGCGCCGACCCGGTGCGGCAGGCCGCGTTCTGGGCCGCCGCGCTCGGCTACGAGCTCGTCGGCGCCGCCGGCCAGTACCACATGCTCGCCCCGCCCTCCGGCGAGTCCGGACCCCCGCTCATGCTGCAGCAGGTGGCGGAGCCGCGTCGCGCGAAGAACCGGATGCACCTCGACGTCCTCGCCGACGACGTCGACGGCGAGGTCGACCGGCTCGTCGCCCTCGGCGCCCGGATTGCGGGGGACATCATCGAGGAGCTCGGTCACCGGTGGCGGCCGATGGCGGACCCGGAAGACAACGAGTTCTGCGTCTGCTCCCGCTGAGCGGCGACGCGCGGACGCGGGTGGCGCTAGCGGCGTGAGGCGCGCAACCCGTCGGCCACGGCGGCCGCGGGGTCCCGGTAGCACCGGTCGGGCCGCGTGCGGTCGTAGCTGGCGCCGCCCGGCAGGTGGTAGATGCCGCTGCGCAGGTTCGCCTTGACGGGATGGGTCGTGGGGCACGCCGCGCCATCCGACTCGACCCAGGCCGCGGCGGACGGACGCGTGGGCGGCGGGTCCGGGACGGCGACGAGCGTCGCGGTCCGAGCGGGCGACGGCACGGGCTCCCCGTGCTCGCCGGCGACGCGCGTCGCCTCGACCACCCGCCACAGCGCGTACGCGGTCACGAGCAGCGTCCCGACGCCGACGGCGCGCCACAGACCACGGTGCCGCATCACGTCGATTGTCGCATCGTCGGGGATGTGACTTGTGTTTTTCGCGCCGAGCCGTCATCATGGGCGGCGATGACCGAGCAGCCGCACACCCGCCTTGACCTGAGCCTGCTCCTTACGTAGCGGCGAGCACTCCCGTGCTCGCGGACGCCTCCTCGTGCCTTCGGGCCGAGGAGGTTTTTCGTGTGGCGAGCAGGTCCGACGACAGGAGCCAGCGATGACGGACCACCTGAAGATCTTCGACACGACGCTGCGAGACGGCGAGCAGTCGCCGGGCATCTCGCTCGACGTCGCCGAGAAGCTCGAGGTCGCCGAGCAGCTGGCCCGACTCGGGGTCGACATCATCGAGGCGGGGTTCCCGATCGCCAGCACGGGTGACTTCGAGGCGGTCGAGGCGGTCGCGACCGCCGTCCGCGGGCCCGTCATCACGGCGCTCTCTCGCACGGGCTTCGAGGACATCGACCGGGCGTGGGACGCGGTGCGCCACGCCGAGCGCCCCCGCATCCACGTGTTCATCGCGACGTCGCCGATCCACATGAAGAAGAAGCTGCGCATGACCGAGGACCAGGTGCGCGCCGAGGTCGTCGGCGGCGTCGGCCGGGCCCGCTCCTACTGCGAGGACGTCGAGTTCTCGCCGGAGGACGGGAGCCGTTCCGACGTCGGGTTCATGTGCGACGTGCTCCAGGCGGCGGTCGACCAGGGCGCGACGACGCTCAACATCCCCGACACGGTCGGCTACGGCGTCCCCGATGAGTTCGGTGCGCTGATCGCGCACATCCTCGAGACCGTGCGCGGCGACTACGTCGTGTCCACCCACTGCCACAACGACCTCGGGCTGGCGGTGGCGAACTCGCTGGCCGGCGTGAAGGCCGGAGCCCGCCAGGTCGAGTGCGCGATCAACGGGCTGGGGGAGCGGGCCGGCAACGCCGCCCTGGAGGAGATCGTGATGGCGGTCCGGACCCGCCCCGACTACTTCGGCGACGTCGAGACCGGCGTTCGCACCGAGGAGCTGGCGCGCACGTCCCGGGTCGTGTCCCGCCTCACCGGGTACCCGGTCCAGTACAACAAGGCGGTCGTCGGCCGCAACGCGTTCGCGCACGAGGCCGGCATTCACCAGCACGGCGTGCTCGAGGACCGCGAGACGTACGAGATCATCGAGGCCTCGACGGTCGGCCAGGAGGCCGCCCAGATCGTGCTGGGCAAGCACTCCGGACGCCACGCCTTCGCCGACACGCTGGAGAAGATGGGCCTGCGCCTCCAGGGCGACGCCCTCAACCAGGCGTTCGTCCGGTTCAAGGAGCTGGCCGACCGCAAGGTCCAGCTGACCGAAGCGGACCTCGAGGCCATCGTCGCCGAGGAGCTCGGCACCGCCGCCGTGCACCGGTACGGGATCGCCAGCCTCGACGTGCACGGCGGCACCCAGGCGACGCCGCAGGCGACGGTCGTGCTGACCGACGGGGACCGCAAGGTCGAGGGCCACGGCGAGGGCAACGGCATGATCGACGCGGCGATCGAGGCGATCAGCGAGGCCACCGGCGTGCACGGCTCGGTCGTCGACTTCAAGGTGTCGTCGGTCACCGGCGGTGGCGACGCGCTCGGCGACGTCGTCATCCAGCTCGCGGTCGACAACCACAAGGCGTCCGGTCGGGGCCTCGCCACCGACGTCGTCGAGGCGTCCGCCCGGGCCTACCTCAACGCGGTGAACAAGCTCGTGCGCCTGCGCGACGCCACACCCCGCGAGCGGACAGTCGGACCATGACCGTCAACCTCTGGTCCGAGGCCGAGCACGCCCGTGACTACCTGGCGCGGCGCAAGGACCTGCCGCACCGCCTCGACGGCTACGCCGCGCTCCTCGAGTTCCTCCCCGCCGCGCCGCAGCGGGTCCTCGACCTCGGCACGGGTGACGGGGAGCTGCTCGCTCGGGTCCGCGACGTGCATCCCGAAGCGGAGGGCGTCGCGGTCGACTTCTCGGACGAGATGCTCGGGCGGGCGCGTGCCCGGTTCGCCGACGACGCGGGGGTGACCGTCGCGGAGCACGACCTCGACGACTCGCTGCCCGCGTCGTGGGGCACATTCGACGCGGTCGTGTCGTCCTTCGCGATCCATCACGTCGACGATGCGCGCAAGCGCGTCCTCTACGGCGAGGTCTATGAGCGCGTGGTGCCGGGCGGGGTGTTCTGCAACCTCGAGCACGTCGCGTCGCCGACACCCGAGCTGCACGAGGCGTTCCTCCGGGCGCTCGGCAGCTCGATCGACGGCGACGACCCGTCGAACAAGCTGCTCGACGTCGCCACCCAGCTGACCTGGCTGACCGAGATCGGCTTCCAGCAGGTCGACTGCCATTGGAAGTGGCGGGAGATGGCCCTCCTCGCGGGCGTCAGGCCCGCCTGAGGCCCGCTGTCCACGACACCATCGCACGAGCCACCAGTCTTCAAAGCTCGCGGCCAGACGATCCGCCTGACCGGGGCGGCGCCGTCGTTCAGGCGAGCGCGTCGCGCAGCGCGGCCACTCGTTCGGGCACGATCGACCACCACACCCAACGGCCTTGCTTCTCGCCGGTGATCAAACCGGCGTCGGCGAGGGCTTTGGTGTGGTGGGACACGGTGGGTTGCGCCTTACCGAGCGGGGCGAGCAGGTCACAGGAGCAGATCTCCCCGGCATCGGCGATGAGGCTCAAGAGTCGGAGGCGCACCGGGTCGGCGAGCGCCCCGAAGGCGAGGGCGAGATCCTGGGCCTCGATCTCGCTCAGAGGGGCCTCGAGCACCGAGGCGCAACACGCGCTCGCGGTCCGTGACGGGTTGGCCATCGCGTCGCTCCCGTATTGACAAGCGTCGATCAATTCGCCACTATAGATCGATCGACTAGTACGAATGTATCAGGAGCCGACGAGATGACAAGGGTTCAGCTGGCGCTCAATGTGTCCGACCTCGACGCGGCGGTGCAGTTCTACTCCAAGCTCTTTGACGCGGCACCGGCGAAGGTGCGTGACGGCTACGCGAACTTCGCCATCGAGGAGCCCCCGCTGAAGCTGGTCCTCGTGGCCGGCCACGGAACGCCCGGCACGCTGAACCACCTCGGCGTCGAGGTGGCGGACACCGCGCAGGTGGCGAACACGCAGGCGAGGCTCACCGGGGAAGGGCTGGCGACGGCGACCGAGGATCAGGTCGAGTGTTGCTTTGCCCTGCAGGACAAGGTGTGGGTCGACGCGCCTGACGGCGAGCCCTGGGAGATCTACACGGTGCTGGCCGACGTGGAGATGCCGGCGGGTGAGCTCCGCACCGCTGAGCCTCCAGCCGATGCCGCCTGCTGTGCGTCAGCACCGGAGTCGGCCGCCCGCTGCTGCTAGCCGTGAACCGCGAGCTGGCTCGCCGGGTCACGGCCGAGGGCATCGGTACCGCGTTTCTCGTCGCCGTGGTCGTCGGCTCCGGGATCGCCGCGCAACGCCTCTCACCGGGCCAAGTTGGCCTCGAGCTGCTCATCAACGCCACCGTGACCGGCGCGGCGTTGGTGGCGCTGATTCTCGCGTTCGGTCCGGTCTCGGGCGGACACTTCAACCCGGTCGTCACTCTGGCCGACCGCATCCTCGGCGGCATCGCCACCGTCGACGCGGCGGCCTATGCCGCAGCGCAGGTCATTGGTGCGTGCGTCGGCGCGATCGTGGCGAACCTCATGTTCAGCCTGCCCGCGGTGACGATCTCGACCCATGCACGGTCGTCGAGCGGTCTCTGGCTCGGAGAATTCGTCGCCACGTTTGGTCTCGTGCTCGTCATCCTCGGCGTCGTCCGTTCTGGCCGCGCGTCGGTCGCGGCGTTCGCGGTTGGTGGCTATATCGCGGCCGCGTACTGGTTCACGTCCTCCACGAGCTTTGCGAACCCGGCTGTCACCATCGGTCGGACCATGACCAACACCTTCGCCGGCATCGCGCCGTCGAGCGCGCCCGCGTTCATCCTCATGCAAGTCGTCGGCGGACTCGCCGCCGTCGCGTTGGCCCGCTTCTTGAATCCGCTGCTGCCGGCGGACGCGGTCGTGGTGCCGCACGGCTCGCCCGGATCCGAGTGACGGGACTCCGGAGATGACACACACGCCGACCCTTGAACAGCGGCTGGCGCTTCGGACCGCCGCCTACCGGCTGGCCGACGAGTTCAGCGGGACCTTCGGCCACGAGACCATCGAGCGGTTCCTCACCTCAAGCTGGGATCAGCTCGCGAGGAGCGCGACGACCCTCAACTTCCTCCCCGTCCTGGCCGAGCGATTTGCCCGGCAACGGTTGCACGCCCTCGCCCGGGTCGAGGGACGAGCCGACGCTGGGGTCCCGACGGTCCTGTTTCTGTGTGTGCACAACGCCGGACGCAGCCAGATGGCGCTGGGTTGGTTCACGCATCTGGCCGGCGATCGGGCGATCGCCTGGTCAGGCGGATCGGAGCCCACCAGCGAAATCAACCCGGTCGCGATCACCGCTATGGCTGAGGTCGGGATTGATATCTCCAACGAGTTCCCGAAGCCCTGGACCGAGGAGATCGTGCGCGCCGCCGACGCGGTGATCACGATGGGCTGCGGTGACGCCTGCCCGATCTTTCCCGGCAAGCGCTACGAGGACTGGGAGATCACTGACCCAGCCGGGCGGGACCTCGACACCGTCCGTCGCATCCGCGACGAGATCGTCCAGCGCGTTCGCGCGCTACTCGAGAGCCTGGCGGTCACGACGCGGTAGCGCACAAGCCGTACGCGACACCAGCGACGCCCCCAACGCCTTCCACTAGCCGCTTCGTCCGTTTGAGGAGTTCAGGGCCCTTCGAGCGCGGCTTCCGCGGTTTCCAGGGACGACTCCGCTACGCCGAGGGATTCGCAGCAGCCCGCCTGAATTGGGACGTCACGAGCCCGGCCGCCGTGCCGGTGCCGGCGCTCGCCTTCGTCGCTACCGGCTGACGCGCGGCAGCCACGCGGCGCGGGCGGCCTCGTAGCGGCCGATCGCCGTGTCGTGCTGCAGCGTGAGGCCGATGTCGTCGAGGCCGTTGGTCAGCTGGTGTCGCACGTGGTCGTCGAGCTCGAACGGCTCGTCGACGTCGAGCGCCGGGACGGCGACCCGGCGGTCCACGACGTCGACGACGACCTCGATCGTCGGGTCGTCCTCGAGCGCGTCGAGGATGCGCCGCACGACCGCGTAAGGGAGCACGACGGGGACGAGCCCGCCCTTATGCGCGTTGTTCCGGAAGATGTCGCCGAAGCCGGGCGCGATCACGGCTTCGAAGCCGTAGTCCTGCAGCGCCCACACGGCGTGCTCCCGCGACGAGCCGCACCCGAAGTTCGGGCCGGCCACGAGGACCCGGACGTCGTTGCCCTGATAGGTCGCGCGGTTCAGCACGAAGTCGCTGCTCTCGCGCCACTCGGAGAACAGCCCTTCGCCGAACCCGGTGCGCTCGACGCGCTTGAGCCAGTCGCTCGGGATGATCTGGTCGGTGTCGACGTCGGAGCGGTCCAGCGGCACGGCGCGGCCGACGATCTCCCGGACGGGTCGCACGCCGCTACCCCAGGTCCGCCGGTGTCGTGAACCGGCCCGCCACCGCGGTCGCGGCCGCGACGGCCGGAGAGACGAGATGCGTGCGGCCGCCCTTGCCCTGTCGGCCCTCGAAGTTGCGGTTCGACGTCGACGCGCACCGCTCCCCGGGCGCGAGCTTGTCCGGGTTCATCGCGAGGCACATCGAGCAGCCCGGCTCGCGCCACTCGAACCCCGCGGCCTCGAACACCCGGTCGAGGCCCTCCGCCTCGGCCTGCACCTTCACCGCCCGCGACCCGGGCACGACGAGCGCCCGCACGCCCTGGTGGACGGCGCGGCCGTCGACCACGTGCGCCGCGGCTCGCAGGTCCTCGATCCGAGAGTTCGTGCACGACCCGATGAAGACGGTGTCGATCGGGATCTCGCGTATCGGCGTCCCGGCCTGCAGGCCCATGTAACGCAGCGCGAGACGCGCCGCGTCGCGGTGGTGCACCTCGGTGAACGACTCGGGGTCAGGCACCACGTCGTCGATCGTGACCGTCTGGCCCGGGTTCGTGCCCCACGACACCGAGGGTCGGAGCGCGGCGGCGTCGAGCGCGACCTCGTGGTCGAAGCGCGCGTCGGCGTCGGTGGCGAGAGACCGCCACGCGTCGAGCGCCCGCTCCCACGCCGCGCCCTTCGGCGCGTACGGGCGCCCCTCGAGGTACTCGAACGTCGTGTCGTCGGGCGCGACGAGCCCGGCGCGCGCGCCCGCCTCGATGGACATGTTGCAGACCGTCATGCGGCCTTCCATCGACAGGCTGCGGATCGCCGAGCCGCGGTACTCGATGATCGAGCCGATCCCGCCCTGGGTGCCGATGCGGGCGATGATCGCCAGCACGACGTCCTTCGCCGTCACGCCGGGCGGCAGGTCGCCCTCGACGACGACCGCCATCGTGCCCGGGCGCGCTTGGGGCAGCGTCTGCGTGGCCAGGACGTGCTCCACCTCGCTCGTCCCGATGCCGAAGGCGAGGGCGCCGAACGCGCCGTGCGTCGAGGTGTGGGAATCGCCGCACACGATCGTCATGCCCGGCAGCGTGAGGCCCTGCTCCGGCCCGATGATGTGGACGATCCCCTGACCGGGGTCGCCCATCCCGTGGAGGCGGATCCCGAACTCCGCGCAGTTGTCGGCGAGGACCTCGATCTGGCGGGCCGACACGGGATCGGCGATCGGCGCGCCGAGGTCGGTCGTCGGCACGTTGTGGTCCATCGTGGCGACGCAGAGATCCGGGCGGCGCACGGTCCGGCCGTTGAGCCGCAGCCCGTCGAACGCCTGCGGGGACGTGACCTCGTGGACCAGGTGCAGGTCCACGTAGAGCAGGTCCGGCTCGCCCGGCGCGGCGTGGACGACGTGGTGGTCCCAGATCTTGTCCGACAGCGTGGTGGGCATCCGCTCCTCCCGCGTGCCAGTCTGCCAGCCGAGAATCTGGGCGGCCGTCGAGATCGTGGCGTCATCGAAGCGAAACGAACCCGAAACATCGGGTCCCTACCGTCGGGGCATGCAGGACCCGGCGCTCGTGCGCTGGCCGGACGAGTCGGAGCGCCTCGCGGGGCTGCGCACCGCGCAGACCCCGCGGCTGCTGCTCGTGGAAGCGGACGGGGCGCCGCCGGTCACCGTCGACCCCCTCGAGGACTGGGTGCGCCTGCCGGCAGACAACGCCGAGCTGGCGGCCCGCGTCGAACGGCTCCGGGCGCGTGACGCCGCGGCGCACGCCCCCTACGTCGACGACGACGGGCTGCTTCACTTCGCCGGCGCCTGGGTCGCGCTCTCGCCCGTCGAGCAGGCCCTCGCCGGCGCCCTCACCGAGCGCTTCGGCGCGGTCGTGGGACGCGACACACTCGCCCGACGGGCGTGGCCCGACGGGACCCCGACCCGCAACGCACTCGACGTCCACGTCCTGCGGTTCCGCCGCCGCGTCGCGCCGCTCGGCCTCGTGCTGCGCACGGTGCGCGCCCGCGGCTACCTGCTCCAAGCCGGGTCGCTGCCGGGCTAGCGCCGGGTCGCGCCGCGCCTCGCCCGCGCGACGCTGAGTCGATGCGGGTCGGCGTCGACGCTGGGGGGACGTTCACCGACCTCGTCGGCGAGGACGGCCGTGTGGTCAAGGTCTCCTCGACGCCGGACGCGCCGGCGCGCGCCGTCGGCCACGCGCTCGCCGTCCTCACCACGCCGCCCTCGGTCCTCGCCCACGGCACGACCGTCGCCACGAACGCGCTCCTCGAGCGCCGCGGTCCTCCGATCGCGCTGCTCGCCACCACGGGCTTCGCCGACGTGCTCGAGATCGCGCGGCAGACCCGCCCCGCGCTCTACGACCTTCACGTCGACCGGCCAACGCCGCTCGTCGGTCGAGACCACCGACTCGAGGTCGGCGGCCGACTCGACGGCGGCGGCCACGAGCTCGAGCGGCTCGACACGGCGGCGATCCCCGACCTGCCGTCGGATGTCGGCGCCGTGGCGGTCTGCCTGCTGCACGCCGACCTCGACGCCCGCCACGAGCGTGCCGTGGCGAACGTGCTGCGCGCCCGCGGTCTCGACGTGACCTGCTCCCACGAGGTCTCGCCCGAGTTCCGCGAGTACGAGCGGATGGTGACGACGGTCGCGAACGCGTTGCTTCGGCCCGTCTGTCGCGGGTATCTCGAGGACCTGGCGGCGCTCGCGGACGAGGTGCTGGTCCTCACGTCCGCCGGTGGCCTCGTGGCGGCGGTTGACGCCGCGGCGATCCCGGCGGCGCTCCTCCTGTCCGGGCCGGCCGGCGGGGTGCGAGCCGCGGCGGCCGTCGCCGCGGCCTGCGGCTATCCGGACGCGGTGTCGTTCGACATGGGCGGCACGAGCACCGACGCGTGCCTCGTCCGCGGCGGGCTCCCGCTGCCGGCCCCGAGCCGCGCCGTCGCCGGGTACCCGATCCGGCTCCCGGCGCTCGACGTGCACACCATCGGTGCCGGCGGCGGCTCGGTCGCCGCTCTCGACCCGGGCGGCGCGCTCACCGTCGGCCCGCGCAGCGCCGGTGCGGTGCCCGGACCAGCGTGCTACGGACGCGGCGGTGACGAGCCGACCGTGACCGACGCCGACCTCGTCCTGGGACGCATCGATCCCGACGCCACGTTCCCGGACCTCGGCCGCCTCGACGCGGCCCGCGCCGGCACGGCCCTCGCCGCGGCCGGCGTCGACGCCCACGGCGTCGTCTCCGTCGTCGACACCGCGATGGAACAGGCGGTGCGCGCCGTGACCGTCGCGCGGGGGGTCGACCCGCGCGGCTTGGCCCTGGTCGCGTTCGGCGGCGCGGGACCGCTGCACGGGTGCGCGGTGGCCGACGCGCTCGGGATGCCGGCAGTCATCGTCCCGCCCCGGGCGGGCGCGCTGTCCGCCGTCGGGCTGCTGGCGTCCCCGCGCCGACGTGAGCTCGTCCGCAGCTGGCCGACGCCGAACGACGCGCGAGGGCTCGATGCCGCGCTCCGCGAGCTCGGCGCGGCCGCCGCCACGGCCGTCGGACCGGGCGCGGTCGTGGACACCGCGCTGGACTGCCGCTACGCCGGCCAGAGCCACGAGCTGACGGTCCGGTCGATCGACGAGTTCCCTGAGGAGCACCGCCGACGGAACGGCTACGCACGGCCGGGCATCGCGATCGAGGTCGTCGCGCTGCGCGCCGGCGCCAGCCGCCCGCCGCCGCTCGCGGCCGACGCGCTGCCCGACGTGGCGCGCTCGGCGGTGGTCGGGCCGCGCGTCGTCGCGGAGGCCGATTGCACGGTGTGGGTGCCGGAGGGCTGGGAGGCGATGCCCGGCGCGCTCGGCGCGTGGGTGTTGCGGCGCGACGGGGGCACGCCGTGACGCTCGACCCCGCGGCGCTGCGCGTGCTCACCGCGCGGCTCACCGGCATCGCAGAGGAGATGGGCGCGGTGCTGCGCCGCGCCGCGTCGAGCCCGAACATCAAGGAGCGCGCCGACTGTTCGGCGGCGCTGTTCACGGCGGAGGGGGAGCTGCTCGTCCAGGCCGAGCACATCCCGGTGCACCTCGGCTCGATGCCGGCCGCCGTCCAGGCGGCCGTGCGCGCCGCCGGACCAGATCCGGCGCCCGGCGACCAATGGGTGCTGAACGACCCCTTCGCGGGCGGCACGCACCTGAACGACGTCACGCTCGTCGCGCCCGTCCACCTCGACGGGCGGCTCGTCGGCTGGGCCGCCAACCGCGCCCATCACGCCGACCTCGGCGGGCTGACCCCGGGGTCGATGCCGCCCGACGCGGTCGACATCGCCGAGGAGGGCCTGCGGCTCCCTCCGACCCGGCTCACGGACGACGTCGCGGCGCGCTTCGCCGCGAGCTCCCGCGCGCCCGAGGAGCGCCGCGGCGACCTGGCCGCGCAGCGCGGCGCGAACGCGGTGGGTGTCGAGCGGCTGCGCGAGGCGATCGCGCGCCTCGGGTCGACCGAGCCGCTGACCGAGATCCTCGACTACGGCGAGCGCCGGATGCGGGCCGCGCTGTGGGGCCTGCCCGACGGCACGTGGCGGTTCGAAGACGTCCTCGACTCGGCCGGCCCACGACCCGACCAGCAGACGCCCACGCGCGTCGTCGTCACGTTGCGGCTCCACGACGACACAGCCACCTTCGACTTCACCGGCAGTGACCCGCAGCGGCCGGGCAACGTGAACGCGGTGGCGGCGGTCACCGTGAGCGCCGTCGTGTTCGCGCTCCGCGCCGCGACCGACCCGGACATTCCGGCCAGCGGGGGCGCGACGCGCCCGGTGCGCGTCATCGCGCCTGCCGGCACCGTGGTGGCGGCCACCGCGCCGGTCGCGGTGGGTGCGGGCAACGTCGAGGTGAGCCAGCGCGTCGCGGACGTGTGCCTCGGTGCTCTGGCCGCTGCCGTGCCCGGCCGCCTCGGTGCGGCCGGTCAGGGGACGATGAACAACGTGCTGCTCGGCGGTGCCGGGTGGGTTTACTACGAGACGATCGGCGGCGGGCAGGGCGCGAAGCCGTGGGCGGACGGGATGAGTGGCGTGCACACGGCCATGACGAACACGCGGGACACACCGGTCGAGGCGCTCGAACGGACACTGCCGCTGCGGGTGCGCCGGTACGCGCTGCGGCGCGAGACCGGCGGCGTGGGCACACACCGCGGCGGCGACGGCATCGAGCGCGAGCTCGAGGTGCTGGCCGACGTCACGGCGTCGCTCATCACGGAGCGGCGGACCACCGCCCCGTGGGGACTGGCGGGCGGCGAACCCGGCGCGGTGGGGGAGAACTGGCTGCTGCCCGGCGGCGACGCGTCACGGGCCGCCCGTCTCGCCGACAAGGTGACCGTCACGCTTCGACGGGGTGACGTGCTGCGGATCCTCACGCCGGGCGGCGGCGGGTACGGCCGCGCGTGATCAGCACCAGATCGCGACCGGCCGGCCTGCGTTGTCGTGGTCGGGCGGATTCGGGATGCTCTTCGCGGTGCCCGCCGCGCGGCGGGCGGCGGTCCACGCGACGACTGCGGCGTCGAGCACGTCGTCTGCGCCCGCGTCACCCGACGCGCCCAGATCGTCGGGGAGCTCGATCCCCGCGCGGGCCAGCAGCGCGGTCCGCTCCCGGAAACCCGCCCACGTGCGCTTCGCGTGCATCATCGGCCGGCCGTCGCCGAGCTCCCGGAACGACACCTCGGGGTGCACCTCGATGATGCGATCCGGCGAGGCGTGCCAGTGTGGCTCGACGTCGCGCATCTTGGTCCGCAAGGTCCACGCCTGGGCGCTGACACCTCGCCCGTAGGTCACGCGGGCGATTTGGTTCGCCGTGGCGAGATCGGCCGTGTCCAGCACCTCGGGCGGCGGCGGGTCGAACACTGACGAGCGCCGCGCCCCGAGCAGCTCGCGGGCCGCGACGTCAGCCGTGCGGGGAAAGCCGCAGGAGCCCAATGGCATGTCGACGCCGATCACCTTCGCCGCGTCGTCGACCAGGTCGGCGAATCGGGCGGCGAGCCGCGACTCGGCGAACGCCCCGTCCTCCAGGATGACGGCGACCCAACCGGCGACGCAGCCGTCGACGCCGGCGACGCGCGTCACACCGGTCGGACCGAGATCACCTCGACCTCGAAGCTGCGGCGCGGGCCCGCGTACGACACGACCTGACCTGGTCGCGCGCCGAGCAGCGCCTGACCCAACGGCGACGAGGTCGACAGCACGTCGTACGTGTCGTGGCGCTCCTCGATCGACCCGACCAGGTACTCGGTGGACGCGTCGTCGTCCTCCATGCGGATCTCGACGATCGTCCCTGGCCCGACCACGTCGCGCTCGGCGGTGTCCACCACGATCGCCGACCGGAGCAGGCTCTCGATATGGCGGATCCTCGCCTCGTTGTGGCCCTGCTCGTTCTTCGCGGCGTCGTAGTCGGCGTTCTCACGGATGTCGCCGTGCTCACGCGCCCGCTCGATCCACTGCGAGATCTCGGGTCGTCGGCCGATGCGCTCGTCGAGCTCCTGACGCAGACGGTCCCGGGCATCACGCGTGAGATGGACCTCGTCCATGTCGGGAGCGTACCCGCCACCTCGCCGATGAATACCTGCCACGCGCACCTCCCCGTCGACGGGTGTCGCGCGTCGTCGGGCCGATGCGCACGCGACGTACGCGGTTGACCGGGCCGCGGCGCCCTGCGACACTGGTGGGCCGATGCGGCCACGCAGCACCATCATCGTTATCGACTAGCAGGCGCCTCGCCCGGCGCCTGCTTCAGACCGTCCACTCCGGTGGGCGGTTTTTCATACCTGGAGACCGCACGGAGCCCAAGCAGTGACCCACCAGATCGGGATCATCGGCGGCGACGGCATCGGACCCGAGGTCGTCGCGGAGGCGCTGAAGGTCGTCGACGCCGCCGGCGTCGCCTACACGCCGTTCGTCTTCGACCTCGGCGGCGCGCGCTACCTGCGCGACGGCGAGGTGCTGCCCGCGGCCGACCTCGACGCCATCCGGCGACTCGACGCGGTGCTCCTCGGCGCGGTCGGGACGCCCGACGTCCCGCCGGGCGTGCTCGAGCGGGGGCTGCTCCTCGCGCTGCGCTTCGAGCTCGATCTCTACGTCAACCACCGGCCGTTCATCGCCCCGCCGAGCCCCCTGAACGACGGCGTCGACCTCGTCGTGGTGCGCGAGAACACCGAGGGCTCCTACGCCGGCGAGGGCGGGTTCCTCCGTCGCGGGACGCCCCACGAGATCGCCACCCAGGGCTCGGTGAACACGCGCTTCGGGGTCGAGCGCTGCGTGAGGTACGCCTTCGACCTGGCCCGCGCCCGGGACCGGCACCACCTCACGCTCGTGCACAAGACGAACGTGCTGACCTTCGCCGGGGACCTGTGGGACCGGACGTTCCGGACCGTCGCCGCCGAGTACGGCGACGTCGAGACGGGCTACCACCACGTCGACGCCGCCTGCATCTACCTCGTGCAGGACCCCGGCCGCTACGACGTCATCGTCACCGACAACCTGTTCGGCGACATCCTGACCGACCTGGCCGGGGCCGTCTCGGGCGGCATCGGCCGGGCCGCGTCGGCCAACCTGAACCCCGCCCGGACCGGCCCGTCGGTCTTCGAGCCGGTGCACGGCTCCGCCCCCGACATCGCCGGGACCGGCGCCGCCGACCCCCGGGCGGCGATCGTCTCGGCGGCGATGATGCTGGAATTCCTCGGGGAGAGGGACGCCGCGACCCGGGTGAGGGACGCGGTCGCGAAGTCCGAGGACGTGGTGGGAACGACGAGCGAGATCGGCGACACCGTCGCCGAGCGGGTCTGAGGAGGCTGGGCGATGCCCATCGAGACGACCGAGTTCATCTGGATGGACGGCACCCTCGTGCCGTGGCAGGACGCGACGGTCCACGTCCTGACCCACAGCCTCCACTACGGCTCCGGCGTCTTCGAGGGCATCCGCGCGTACCCGACGGCGCGGGGCGCGGCCGTGTTCCGCCTCACCGACCACATGCGCCGGCTCGACCAGTCGGCGAGCCTCTTGCACATCGAGCTGCCGTACTCGGTCGCCGAGCTGGTGGAGGCGACGAAGGAGACGATCCGGGCCAACCAGCTCGACTCCTGCTACATCCGCCCGATCGCCTTCCTCGGCTACGGCGAGATGGGGCTCAACCCGCTGCCGTGTGAGGTGAACGTCGCGATCGCCGTGTGGCCGTGGGGGAGCTATCTCGGGGACGAGGGCGTCCAGAACGGCGTGCGCATGAAGATCTCGACGTGGCGGCGCATGGACCCGAACATCAACCCCGTCGCCGCGAAGGGCACCGGGATCTACATCAACTCGAGCCTGGCGAAGGTCGAAGCACTCCACGGCGGCTACGACGAGGCGATCCTCCTCAACACCTCGGGCACGGTCGCGGAGGCCACCGGTGAGAACGTGTTCATCGTGAAGAACGGCGTGCTCATCACCCCACCGCTCCACTCGGGCGCGCTCGAGGGCGTCACGCGGGACTCGGTCATGGTGATCGCCCGCGACCTCGGCTACGAGGTGCGGGAGCAGGCGCTGCTGCGCACCGACCTCTACATGGCGGACGAAGCGTTCCTGTGCGGCACGGCGGCCGAGGTGGTGCCGATCCGCGAGATCGACGACCACGAGATCGGCGACCCCGGCGAGGCGACCCGCAAGATCCAAGAGGCCTACTTCGCGACGGTCCGCGGCCAGGTGGAGAAGTACGCCGACTGGCTCGAGTACGCCGATGGCTGACGTCGAGCTCCCCGGCCGCGTCGAGATCTACGACACGACGCTGCGCGACGGCGCCCAGCTCGAGGGCATCTCGCTGACCGTCGACGACAAGCTGCGGATCGCCGAGCAGCTCGACTGGCTCGGCGTCGACTACATCGAGGCCGGCTGGCCGGGCTCCAACCCGAAGGACGACGAGGTGTTCCGCCGGGCGGGCGAGCTCGACCTCGGGACGGCGACGCTCGTCGCGTTCGGGTCCACCCGTCGGGCGAAGGGCAAGGTCGATTCCGACGACACCCTGCGCCACCTCGTGGACGCCGGCACCTCGGCCGTCTGCATCGTCGGGAAGAGCTGGGATTACCACGTCACCGAGGCGCTCGGCACGACGCTCGACGAGGGCGTGGCGATGGTCGCCGACTCGGTCGGGTACCTGCGGTCGGCCGGGCTCGACGTCCTCTTCGACGCCGAGCACTTCTTCGACGGGTACCGCCACAACCCCGAGTACGCCCTCCGCGTCCTCGAGGGCGCGGCCGAGCAGGGGGCGTCCCGCCTCGTGCTCTGCGACACCAACGGCGGCAGCCTCCCCTCCGACGTCGAGCGCATCGTCCGAGACGTCGTCACCTACTTCCGGGGTGACGTCGGGGTCGCGGTGCACCTTCACGACGACGCCGGCACCGGAGTCGCGAACGCGCTCGCCGGCGTCCGGGGCGGTGCCATCCAGGTGCAGGGCACGATCAACGGCTACGGCGAGCGGACCGGGAACTGCAACCTCACGACGATCATCCCGAACCTCACGCTGAAGATGGGCGTGGAGACGATCCCGCCGGACCGGCTCGAGCGGCTCACGCCCGTGGCGCACCACGTCGCCGAGCTCGTGAACATGGCGCTCAACCCCCAGGCGCCCTACGTGGGCGGGTCGGCGTTCGCGCACAAGGCGGGCCTGCACACGAGCGCCATCGCCAAGCGGCCCGACGCGTACGAGCACGTCAACCCGGACGGCGTCGGCAACGGGACCCGCTTCGTCGTGTCCGAGCTCGCCGGTCGCTCGACGATCCTGCTGAAGGCGAAGGAGCTCGGCCTCACCCTCGACGGCCCACAGGTGAACGAGGTCGTCGACGAGCTGAAGCGCCTCGAGCACCAGGGCTACCACTTCGAGGTCGCCGACGGCTCGCTCGAGCTGCTCATGCGTCGCGCTAGCGGCTGGGAGCAGCCCTTTTTCCGCGTGGAGTCGTTCCGCGTCATCACCGACGACCGCGACGCCGACCACCTCGGCGGTGGGCTCAGCACCGAGGCCACGATCAAGGTCCACATCGGCGGTGAGCGCGTCGTGCGCACCGCGGAGGGCAACGGGCCGGTGAACGCGCTCGACAGCGCGCTCCGGGCGGCGCTCGGGACCCGCTACCCGGCGCTGGAGCGCGTGCACCTCACCGACTACAAGGTGCGGGTCCTCGACACCGAGAAGGGCACCGGCGCCGTCACCCGGGTGCTCATCGACACGACGAACGGCGACCGGTCCTGGACCACGATCGGGGTGAGCGAGAACATCATCGAGGCGTCCTGGCAGGCCCTCTACGACTCGGTGGTCTACGGGCTCCTCCTCGCGGCCGAGCCGGCCGACTAGAACCTCGGCATGGCCGCCGACCCCTTCGTCGCTCCCGAGCTCGACGACGAGCCTCGTCAGCTCCAGAACCTCGCACCCGGCGTGCGGATGCCGCCCGCTCGACCCTGGTACTCCGACCGCCCCGGTGACGAGGTCGCCTACGGCCAGCCGCGCGGCCGTCTCTTCGGGGTCCCCGGGCCCAACATCGGCTACGCCCTCACGCTGGCCCAACGCATCGGCGAGCGTCTCACCCTCGCGCCGAACGAGCGGCTCGATGATGCGCTCGCCGTCGTGAGCGAGCTCGCCATGAAGCGCGCCTCGTCGCTCGGCCGGGCGCCGGTGATGGCCGACCTCGACGTCGGCGCGCACCTCCTCGGCTATCTCGGCGGCTGCGACCCAGACGACGCGGTGTGGCGCAGCGCCGCGGTGGACGGCGCGGAGCACGACTACAACGTGCGGCGCGCCATCTGCGACGCCGTCGACCTCGACACGCTTCGGCTGCCCCCCGACGCCGTCAGCGGCCGGGCGCTCGAGCTCAGGGCCCAGCTACGCGCCGCGTGGCGGGCCGCCGACGCCTGACCCCGAGACGCCCGGGACCCTTCCTCCCCTGTCCTGGCACGGCGCGCGGCGAGATTGCTGACGTGGGTGTCAGGTAGGATGCCGGCACGGTGGCTGCCTTTGTCCTGTCGGACGAGTACGAGGAGCTCCGGGCGTCCGTCCGGCGCTTCGCCGAGGAGCACGTCGCCCCGCACGCCGCCGAGACCGACGAACGGGCCGAGTTCCCCTGGAAGTCCTTCGAGGCGTACCGCGACTCGGGCCTCATCCGCCTCCCGTACCCCGAGGTTCACGGTGGGGACGGCGGCGACAGCCTCGCCTACGCGGTGCTGGTCGAGGAGGTGGCGCGGGTCTGCGCCTCGTCCTCGCTCTTCGTGCTGATCAGCCGGCTGGCGTCGCACGCCATCCTCGCCCACGGCTCCTCGGCACTGCAGGCCGCGGTCATCCCGAAGGTCGTCGCGGGGGAGTGGCAGGGCTCCTACTGCCTGTCCGAGCCCCACGCGGGCAGCGACGTCGCCGCCATGTCGACGCGCGCCACCCGCGACGGCGACCACTACGTGCTCTCGGGCCGCAAGTTCTGGGTCACGAACGCCGGGATCTCGGACTTCTACACGGTGTTCGCCAAGACAGACCCTGACGCGGGCGCCCGCGGGATCTCGGCGCTCGTCGTCGAGGCGACCTGGGACGGCGTCGCGATCGGCAAGCTCGAATCAAAGCTCGGGGTGCGCGGCTCGCCGACCGGCGAGCTGCTCCTCGAGGACGTCGTCGTGCCCGTCGATCACCTCGTCGGCGACGAGAACGCGGCGTTCGGCTACGCCCTCGAGGCGCTCAACAGCTCGCGTCCCGTCATCGGCGCGCAGGCCGTCGGCATCGCGCAGGGCGCCCTCGACGTCGCTACCCGGTACGCCACCGAGCGGTCCCAGTTCGGGACCCACATCGCAGACTTCCAAGGCATCCGGTTCATGCTCGCCGACATGGCCACGCGACTCGAGGCGGCGCGGGCGCTGGTGTACCGAGCCTGCAGCCTGCTGGACGAAGGCGCGCCCGACGTCGCCGCCGCGTCGTCGATGGCGAAGCTGTTCGCGTCCGACGCCGCGATGCAGATCACTACCGACGCCGTCCAGGTGCTCGGTGGCGCCGGCTACACCCGGGACTTCCCCGTGGAGCGCATGATGCGCGACGCGAAGATCACGCAGATCTACGAGGGGACCAACCAGATCCAGCGACTCGTGGTCGCGCGCCACCTGGTCGATCGCTGTACGCGCTAGCGAAGCGCACGCGGCTTCGGAACGTTCCCGTCCGCGGTTTCGCGACTTCGTCGCCAGGGGTCGCATCCGGGTCGCTCCCGCGCGGGAGACCAGGTCAGAGGGGCAGCACGACCTCGGGGAGGGGGTGTCGGTACAGCGTGGCCGCGTTCACCGAGCACATGGCACGCAGCTCGTCTGGTGGGACGTGGGCCCACGCGTGTTCGATGACGGCTTGGGTGTCGGGCCAGGTGCTGTCGCCGTGCGGGTAGTCGACCTCGACCATGATGTTCTCGACCCCGATGCGATGGCGGGTGTCGATCGTGGACGGGTCTTCGAGGGTGCAGAACCAGAAATTGCGCCGCAGGACGTCTGAGGGTCGCTCGTCCCACCCCAACCCGTAGCTGGACCGTTCGACGATGTAGTCAAGCCGGTCAAGCAACATCGCCACCCAGCCGATCCCGCCTTCGCTCATGGCGACCTTCAGCGTTGGATGCGTGACGGGGTAGCCGGACCACAGCCATTCGGCGCAGGCGCTGAGTGCGAGCTGGCCGAACAGCGTGGCGCTCAGCTGCTGGCTCGGCGCACCCGGTGGTGACGGGTAGACGCCGGCGCTGCCCACGTGGAGCGAGATCACCGTGTCCGTCTCGGCGCACGCGTCGATGATCGGGTCCCAGTGATCACGATCCCAGAGGGACGGGAGGCCGATGGCGTGCGGTCGCTCCGGCAACGTCACCGACGTGAAGCCCCGCGCCGCGTTGCGTCGGATCTCAGCGGCGGCCGCTTCCGGGTCGGCGAGATAGGTGATGCCGAGCGGGACGACGCGGTCGGGGTGCGGCGCGTACCACTCGTCGAAGAGCCAGTCGTTCCACGCCCGGATGCACGCCAGGCCCAGCTCACGGTCGGGGATGCCGAAGAACACCCGGCCACAGAACCCGGTGATCTGGGACGGGAAGTTCACGGACGCCCACACGCCGTTGATGTCCATGTCGCGCACTCGCGCCTCGACGTCGTAGCAACCCCGCCGCATCTGGTCGAAGCGGAAGGGCTCGAGCTTGACCGTCTCGGGACGCCGGCCGGCCACCGCGTTCATCCCGACCTGGGTGTAGCGCTGTCCTTCGAACTCCCAGACCTGATGCCCTCGGGACGTCTCGACGATCCGCGGGGCGCGACCCTGGAGCGAACCTGGAAGCCGTCCCTCGAACGTGTGCGGCGGCTCGACGACGTGGTCGTCCACCGAGATGACCGTGTACTTGACGGCCCGAGGTGCCGGGTCGGGCAGGAAGAGGTCGTCGGTGGCGGTCATCGGTTCGGCTCGGTGTTGCGGAGCGCCGCGGCCAGACGATCGGGCGTGTCGTCGCGGCGTCGCGTGCGCTCGGACATACGCCCGAAGAGCTTGGTCACGGCTCGATACTGCAGGTTGCCGTAGGGCCACTGGGTGACGACCTTGCCCGACGGTGAGCGGAAGTAGTTGTTGCTCATCGTCCACGACGTCCCCACCATCTTGGACTGGAGCCAGCGGAACCAGCGCGCCTCGAACGAGGGCTTCACCTCGACGGCGGTGACACGGTCGCGGACCATCCGCTTGATGGCCCGGACGGCGTACTCGGCCTGGCTCTCGAGCGTGATCACGAGCTCGCCCCCGTTCGTGCCCGGCCCGTACAGCATGTAGAAGTTCGGGAAGTCGGGGACGGTGATCCCGAGGTAGGCCCGCGGCTCGCCCGCCCAGTGGTCCTGCAGCGAGCGTCCGTGGCGGCCGACGACGCGCAGCCTCGTCAGGTAGTTCGCGGCCTCGAACCCCGTCGCCATGACGATGACGTCGACGGGCCGCTCGACGCCCTCGGCGTCGACGATGCCGGTCCGGGTCACCGAGGCCACGGCGTGCGGGACCAGCTCGACGTTCGCGTGTTTCAGCGCGGGGTAGAAGGTGCTGGCGAGCACCGGTCGCTTGCCCGGATAGGGGTACGTCGGTGTGACGGCGGCGCGCAGGTCGGGTCGGTTGGCGAACTGCCGGGCGATGTAGCGCAGGCACAGCTGGTGGCGGGCCGAGTTCAGCTTGGTGCCCGGGCGGAAGAGGTCGCCGGACCAGAGGCTCTTCTCGACGAGGTAACGGAGCCGCCACCGCTCCCGCACGCTGCGCCACCGCCGCGACAGGGTCACTCGCTCGTCGTCGTTGAGCTCACGTTCGCCCTTCGGGAGGATCCAGCCGGGCTCGCGCTGGAAGACGTAGAGCTCGCCGACGATCGGCTGGATCGCCGGCACCACCTGCGTCGCCGACGAGCCGGTGCCGACGACGGCGACCGTCTTGCCGGTCAGGTCGTGGTGGTGCTCCCACCGTGCCGTGTGGAAGGCCGCCCCCGCGAACTCGTCGAGCCCGGGCCAGCGGGGGTAGCGGGGCGCGTTCAAGAAGCCGACGGCGCTGATGACGACGTTGCACTCGTCGGTGGTGCCGTCGTCCAGCTGGAGCACCCACGTGTGCCGGGCGTCGTCCCAGGTGGCCTGTTCGACGGCGAGGCCGAGTCGCAGGTGAGAGCGGAGCCCGAAGTCGTCGACCGTGGCCTCGAGGTACTTCTGCAGCTCGGGCTGGCGGGCGTGGGTGCGAGTCCAGTCGTAGGGCTTGAACGAGAAGCAGTACAGGTGCGACCCGACGTCGACCTCAGCACCGGGGTACGTGTTGTCCCACCACGTGCCGCCGATCCCGAGCGACGACTCGTAAATCGTGAACGTCTCGATGCCGGCCCGTCGCAGGTTGACGCCCGCGGCGATGCCACCGAACCCGGCGCCGACGACCACGACCCTGGGGGTCCCGGCCTGACCGAACAGCTCGCGTCGGGTCGGCCGCACGGTCGTCAGCGGACCGCCCGCACCGGGACGTTCGCGTACCCGGCGCCGTAGCGCTCGTTGAAGTAGATGGGCGCCTCGTCGCGCAGCCGGCGGTAGACCTCGGTCGGGTCGTTGAAGAAGTCCTCCGACAACGGGTCGAACTCCACCGGCGCCGCGCTCACGCTCATGTTCTCCTGTGCGAGAGGTCCCCGACAGCGGCTGGGCGAGCGACCGGGGCCGCCGACACCGGGCGACACTACCGTTAGATCACCGGTGGGCGGCGTGGCGCCGAGTGCCCCACCGAAGCTCCCGTCGCAAGCTCAACGGCGCGCCACGGTGACACGCATGTTAAGAACGGCGCGGCCTGGCTGAGAGAGGAGCAGCGAGAGCCGGATGGAGAGCCTGCGGATCCACGTCGAGGGGGCCGTCCTCGACGACCTGAAGCGCCGGCTGGCCAGGACGCGGTTCGCCGACCAGATCGACGGCACCGGATGGGAGTACGGCATCCCCAGCGACTACCTACGGGACCTGGTCGAGTACTGGCGGGCCGACTACGACTGGCGTGCGCACGAGGCCCGGCTGAACGAGCTCGAGCACTACCGCGAGCGAATCGACGGCCAGGAGATCCACTTCGTCCACGCCCGCGCCGTCGACCAGACCGCGTTGCCGTTGCTGCTGACGCACGGCTGGCCCGGCTCGGTCGTCGAGTTCCTCGACGTCCTCTCACCGCTGGCCGAGCCAGAAGCGCACGGCAGTTCGGCCACCGACGCATTTCACGTGGTCGCGCCATCGCTGCCCGGCTACGGCTTCTCGGAGCCGACGCGGACCCGCGGCTGGGATCCCTGGCGGATCGCGAGGGCGTTCGTCGACCTCATGGGTCGTCTCGGCTACACCCGCTACGTCGCCCAAGGGGGCGACTGGGGCGCCCAGGTCGCCACGCGGATCGCCGCGCTCGACCCGCAGCACTGCGTCGCGATTCATCTCAACATGCCGCTCGCCGAGCGTCCCGACGAGCCGGTGACGCTCAGCGACGACGACAAGGCCGACCTGGCCGCGATCGCCGCGTTCGCCCGGGAGGGGTCCGGGTACGCGCTCGAGCAGTCCACCAAACCGCAGACCGTCGGCGCCGCGCTGAACGACTCGCCGGCCGGTCTGCTCGCCTGGATCGTCGAGAAGTTCCAGGCCTGGAGCGACTGCCAGGGCCACCCCGAGAACGTCTTCACGCGCGATCAGCTGCTCACGAACGTCATGACGTACTGGGTGAACGAGACGGCAACCTCCTCAGCCCGCCTGTACTGGGAGCTACAGCACGCCGGCCCGGACCGGGAGGCCCCGAAGTATGTCGAGGTCCCCACCGGCGTCGCGCGCTACCCGAAAGAGGTGATCAGGTACCCGCGATCGTGGGTCGAGCGCCGCTACAACGTCACGTACTGGTCGAACCAGCCTCGAGGCGGCCACTTCGCGGCCATGGAGCAGCCGGAGCTCTTCGTCGACGACCTCCGCGCGTTCTTTCAGCACGTGCGCTGACCTCGACCCGCACAGCGGCGAAGGGGAGGGGCGAAGGGGAGGGAGGTGCGCTGGCCTAGGCGATCACCGGGTGCATGCCCGGCCACGGCGCGGGCACATCGAGCTGTTCGCCATCTCGACGGATCGGCGTGCCGTTGACGAGCACATGCCGCACGCCCGACGGGTGCTCAGCGGTCAGCCGCTCACCACCGGCGGGGAAGTCCCGGACCCGAGAGAGCGGCCCCGGCGCGACGGTGCTCGAGTCGAACACGCAGACGTCAGCCCACTGGCCCGGGCGCAGGTAGCCGCGGCGGACGAACCCGAAGAGGTCGGCTGCCTCGCCCGTCGCCTTGCGCACGGCGTGCTCGAGCGACAGCACGTGACGGTCGCGCACCCAGGTGCCGAGCAGGTCAGTGTGCAGCGGCGCGTCGCAGAGCTGATCGATGTGCGCACCGGCGTCGGAGAGCCCGAGCACCACCTGGTCGTGGGCGAGCAGGCGACCGACGGCATCACGGTCGTCGTTGGCGATGTAGGCCCGGAAGCGGGTTCTGAGGTCCTCGGCCACCGACAGGTCGCACATCACATCCAGCGGGCTCCCGCCGCGCTCCCCGGCGAGGTCAGTCACCCGCCGGCCGACGAGGTCGGGAAACTGCTCCGACTCGGACACTTCGAAGGTTCCCCAGCGTGGGCGCATCTGGGAGTGCTCGAGGTCCGCGGCGGCCCGGGCTCGCCACGCGGGATCGCGGTAGGCCGCGATCCGTGCTCGCCGGTCGCCGCGGAGCAGCTCGCCGAAGACCGTTCCCGTATTGAGGCTGTAGGGGTCAGCCAGCGTGAACTGCATCGTCAACGGGCGCGGCGTCACCTGCGGCCAGACGTTCGCCCCGTGGGTGAGGCCCTCGTCGTGCAGCCCGACCGTCTCGAGATGCCTGCCTCCGGGCGCGGCGAACAGCGGATAGGTGAACGGTCGACCGACTCGGGGCTGCCATTCGTAGACGTCGCGGTAGCTGCACTGCTCGCCCGGCGTGATGAGCACCATGCCTCGGCCCGCCTGGCCGGCCGCCATGAACAGCGCCTCGACCTCCTGCTGGTCGGCGAACCGGCTCGGGACGGGTTTGCCGTCGACGCCGCGGTGCGCGTACGAGAAGCTGGTCGAGAACCCGGCCGCGCCCGCGGTGATCGCTTCGCGGACGACGTCGCTCATGCGTCCGATCTCGTCGGCGGTTGCCGCCCGCTCGTACGCCGCGTTCCCCATGACGAAGAGGCGCACCGCCGAATGGCCGACGTAGGCGGTGAAGTTCAGCAGAGTTCCCCGGCGTCCCACCGCCTCGAGGTACTCGGGGAACGTCTCGAAGTCCCAGGTGACGCCCTCCGCTAGCGTGGCGGGATCCATATCCTCGACGTTCTCGAGCGTGTGGACGATCGTGTCGCGGTATTCGCGGCGCGTTGGGGCGATCGTGAACCCGCAATTGCCGGCGACGACCGTCGTCACACCCTGGTACGACGAGGGGCGCAGCCGCGGATCCCAGAAGACCTGCGCGTCGTAGTGAGTGTGGATGTCGATGAACCCGGGCGAGACGACGGAGCCCGTCGCATCCAGCTCGACGTCGCCGACCAGATTCGTTCCGATCTCGCGGATCAGACGGTCAGTGATCGCCACATCCGCGACACGCCCAGGCGTGCCGGTCCCGTCGACGACCGTGCCCCCTCGGATCACGAGGTCAGCCGCCATGCGAGCTCCCGGATCTCGGGCTGGCCCTCACCTGATCGACCACCGGATCGGGCGCGGGACGCGCCTGCCGTCAGGCATAGGTCATGAACTCGACGAGATTGCCGTCGGGGTCCCGGACGTAGACGCTCGTCGCGTCCGCTCGGCGACCGCCCTGGCGCGCGACGGGCCCTTCGACGACGGTCGCACCGGCCTGCTCGAGACGCTCGCGAAGCGCGTCAGCCGATCCGCTCCACACGAAGCACAGGTCGCCGCACGGAGGTCGCGCGGCGGGGGCGCGCAACGTGAAGCCGTCCCGCTGCCATATCTCTGGGCGATGCAGGTTCATCATCTGGCCCGAGCCGACGTAGACGGACACGACGTAGGGATTCTCGGCGACGTCGAAGCCGAGCGACCGGTAGAAGGCGACCATGGCGTCGGTGTCCTGCATCGGCAGCGACACATGGTCGAAGCCGGTGACGGCGTGCTCGCCGTCGGAGCTAGCTGACATCGAAGCCGTACAGCTGGGCGCAGTTCGTCGCCGTGATGAGGCGCCGGTCGTCTGCGCCGAGTCCGCCGAGCGCTTCGTCGATCGCGCGGCGCGACCCGGGAAAGGTGCTGTCGGTGTGTGGGTAGTCCGACGCCCACATGCAGGACGCGGCGCCGACCAGCGGGATGAACTCGTCGCCGAGCGCTTCTTCTTCGAAGGTGGCGAGCACCTGACGACGGAACAGCTCGCTGGGCGCGCACGCGGGCGCGTAGTCCAGCTTGTCTCTGAGGTTGCGCCACTCGAGGTCCATCCGAGTGAGGAAATACGGGAGCCAACCGATGCCCGATTCGGCGAGGACCAGCTTGAGACCCGGATGCCGCTCCAGTGCGCCGCTGAAGATCATCGTCGCGAGCGGCTCGTCGAGCTGGAGCGGCAGCACCGTCGCGAATGCCGCCGACTGCCACTTGCCGAGCCGGTAGCGCAGCTTCGACCACGTGCCGTCCTGGAGGTGGAAGCTGATGGGCAGGCCTGTTGCGGCCGCCGCCGCCCAGAGCCGATCCCAGTCGGGATCGCCCGCGTCGATGGCGAACACGTCGATGATCGCCCCCCGATGGCCGATCGCGGCACACCGCTCAAGCTCGACGGCCGCGGCCGCCGGCGAGTGCCCCGGCAGGAAGGCGAGCACGCTCAGCCGGTCCGGGGCGACCGCGTTGAACTCCTCGACCGCCCAGTCGTTCCAGGCGGCGTAGCACGGGACCTCGAGGTCGGCGTCCGGGAGGTGGAAACCCAACGCCAGCGGGCCGTAGATCACCGACACCGCCAGGCCATCGCGGTCCATGTCTTGGAGCCGCAGCTCAGGCGTGCCCGCCCGGAACCCGTCATCCTCGATCCCGGCACGACCGATGGCGCTGAAGCTCTTGGCGACGGCGCTCTTCTGGGATACCCCGCTTCGCCCGATGACCTGGTCGTCACATACCCAGAGCCGCTCGTCGTCGCGCGTGACAACGTGCGGACCGCGTTCGGCCAGCCCGGTCGGTAGCCGCGACGACCACAGATTGGGCGGGACGGCATAGAGGTCGAGGTGGTCGTCGCAGGAGTAGATCGACGCGTTCACTCGGGCCGCCCCTGGCTGGTGGCGCGGGCCAGGACCTCCCGGCCCCGGCCCGCCGGCGGACCCGCGGTGGTCCCACCGTCAATCGGCAGGACCACCCCGGTGATCTGAGCGGCGCGCTCGCTGGCCAGGAACAGCACGGCGTTCGCGATGTCACGCGGGGAGCCGATCCGTTGCAGCGGCTGCATGAGACGGACGATTTCGGCCTGGTCGTAGTTGGCGTTGATCGCCGTCGGGATGTGCGCCGGCGCGATGCAGTTCACACGGATGTTGTGCTCGGCGAGCTCGATCGCGATCGATCGTGTGAAGTGGATGACAGCGGCCTTTGAGGCCCGGTACGCCGTCACGCCTGCACCCGGGTTGATGCCACCGATCGATGTCGTGTTGATGATGACGCCGCCGTCGTTCTCGGACATGTGACGAGCCGCACGTTGGCTTCCGACCATGACGCCGAACACGTTGACGGCCATGACGCGCTCGAAGTCGCGCAGATCATCCTGCATGAACCCCCGGAACGAGCCGCCGGTACCCGCGTTGTTGAACATGATGTGCAGACCGCCGAAGCGCGTGACCGTGAAGTCAACGAGCTGCTGGACGTCGCCGGCCTCGGCGACGTCGGTCCGTCGGAACGCCACGGACGGGCCAAGCGCCGCGGCGGCCTCCTCGCCGCGTTCGACGTCGATGTCGGCAAGCACCACTCGGGCGCCCTCTTCGATCAGCCGCTCGGCGGTGGCACGGCCGAAGGCGCCGGCCCCCCCGGTCACGATCGCGACTCGGCCCGCGAGCTCTTCGCCCATCAGCCAGTGCCCCGCGTCAAGCCTCTTCGATCCAGAAGTCGGGCGTGGTGTTCACGTCGTGGCGATCGAAGATGGCGTCGATCTCAGCGATGTCCTCATCGGCGATGGACCACCCGATCGCGCCCACGTTGTCCTCGACCTCGGCGACGTTGCGGCAGCCGACGAGCGCGGTGCTGACGGCTGGGTGCGATGTCGCCCAGCGCAACGCAAGCTGCGGAAGGCTGTGGTCGTACCGTGCGGCGATCGCCTTCAGTTCGTTGACGGCTTGAATGTTCCGTGGGAACGCCTCCGTACCGAAAATCGCCTCGAACATCTTGATCGAGCCCATCTTGCCGCGGCGCGCCCGCCAGTCCTGCGAGCCGAACTCCGTGTCCTCGGTGAAGGTGCCGGTGAGCAGGCCGAACGCGAGCGATCCGTAGGCCATGAAGCCGATGCCGTTCGACTCGCAGTACGGAAAGATCTCGCGCGCCATCCGACGGTCGAACATGTTCCAGCCGTACTGGACGACGTCGACTCGCCGCGTGCGCATGCAGGCTTCGATCTCGCCCAACTTGAAGTTCGAGACCCCGACAAAGCGCGCCTTGCCGTCGCGCACGATTCCCTCGAGCGCGTCCATCGTCTCGTCGAAGGGCGTCAGGCGATCCGGCCAGTGGACGAGATAGACGTCGACCCAGTCGGTGCCGAGGTTCTTGAGGCTCTTATCGATCGACGTCAGTACCCGCTCGCGGCTGCTATCTCGCAGATTGGGCTTGTCGCGGTAGTTCATGCCGAACTTGCTCACGACGATGGCCTCGTCACGGCGACGGCCGAGTGCCTGACCGAGCGCGCGTTCCGATGCACCCATGCCGTATCCCTCGGCCGTGTCGAAGCAATTGATCCCGAGATCGAGCGCACGGTCGACCGCCCGAGCGAACTCGTCCTGCTCAACGTCGCCGTAGCCGCCCCCGACCTCCCAACAGCCGAAGCCGACGGCCGAGACCTCCAGACCCGTCCGTCCGAATGGTCGAAACTCCATCGCGGCCCCCACGGCGGCGCTCCCGGCGTGGACCCGAGAACTAACGCTGGCGTCAGGGGACCGTAGCACCCCCAACCCAGACCGCTGGAGGGCGCCTCGCCTCCTGCCCAGCCGACTAACGGTAGTGTCACCCGCGATGGCTCCAGCCGAGACGGCGCCGACCGACCCCGCGGGCCCTGAGGCGCCCGCACACCCCGAGTTGGCCAGCACGGCGGCGGCGCGCCGTGCGCCATTCTCCGACAACCCGCGGGTCGGCACCAGGGGCCGGCGCACGCAGCAGCGCATCCTCGACGCCGCGCTGAAAGCGTTCGGCGAGCACGGCTACCACCGTGCCAGCGTCGACCGGATCGCGAAGCTCGCCGGAAGCTCGCGCGTGTCCTTCTACCAGTACTTCGCGAGCAAGGAGGACGTGTTCCGGCGTCTGGCCATTCAGGTCGGCCGCCAGGTCGCCGCACTGACCGAGGCACTGGATCCGCTGACGCCAGACGAGCAAGGCCACGACGCGCTGCACGCGTGGGTGACCCGATACTCCGAGATCCATGCTCGCTACGAGCCGCTGTTCCACGCCTATGAGACCGACGACGCGCTGGCGTCCATTGCCTCGCAAACGGGTGCACACGCCGTCAGCAGCTTCAGCGCTCGGGTCGTCTCGCCGATCGTCCCCGGTCGGCAGGTGGACGCGCTTGTCAGGCTGCTCCTGCAGAGCCTCAACCACACGCTCGGGGTCGTCGGCCTGCTCCGCGCCGTGAGTCCTGAGGCGTACGACAAGGACCGCTTCGACATCGTCATCACCGATGTCGTGCACCGCACCTTGTTCGGTCGGATCGATGACGTCAACGTCCATTCGGTAGGCGGCCCGCCGCCGACCGCTCTCACTATGAGCCCTGAGCTACTCGAATGGGTCCAGCCCGACGGCTCAGAGGCGTCCGACGAACCCGAGAATCGGGCGCTCGCCGCGTTGCTTACCGCTGGACGGCAAGTGTTCGTCAACCGCGGCTACCACAACACCCGGGTTGAGGACCTCGTCAGCGCCGCCGGCGTCTCGCACGGCGCGTTCTACCGGTACTTTCGCAGCAAGGACGAGCTGGCCGGCATCCTCACGGCGCGCGCGATGCGCGCGGTTGGCGCAGCCGTCATGGAGATCCCGCCTGCGTCGACGCTCCAGCGCACGGACGGCGCGAGCTCGCTACGGCCGTGGCTTCGCCACTACAGCGCCGCCCAAGCGAAAGAGGCGGCGATGCTGCGGGTCTGGCTCGACGCTGCCTTGCAGGATCCGACACTGCGCGCCCAGTCGGCGCCGCCCCTGGACTGGGGACGACGCCGGCTGGCGCGCTACCTCGCCCCTCGGGGCTTTGGCGACCCGGACATGGATGCCGTGTACCTCGTCGGGCTGCTTGGCGTCTTTGGCGTACAGGCACGCGGCGGCGGAGAGATCGACGCCGCCGCGCACATCATCGAGCGGGGACTCCTCGGTCGCTGATCGCGAGATAGGAGCACACGTGAGCACTGCCGCCGTGAGCAGCCCTGATTTCGACGCGGTCGACTTCTTCCGGGCCCGACCGCTGTACCAGAACCCGTACCCATACCACGAGTACCTGCGCGCGCACGGTCCTGTCTGGCGTGAGCCCCACCACGACATCGTCATGGTGACTGGCTACGACGAAGCGATCGAGGTGTACGGCGATCCGGTGAGGTTCTCGTCCTGCAACACGGTCGCCGGTCCGTTCACGCCGTTCCCCGAGCCGCTCGAAGGCGACGACATCAGCGAGATCATCGAACGCCACCGCGACGTCCTGCCCTTCAGTGACCAGCTCCCGTCCTTCGACCCCCCCAAGCACACGGAGCAACGCGGTCTCCTCATGCGCTTGATCACCCCGAAGCGGCTCAATGAGAACGAGGAGTTCATGTGGCGGCTCTCCGACCGTCAGATCGACGAGTTCCTGGCAACCGGTCAGTGCGAATTCGTGCAGGACTACGCGAGTCCCTTCACGCTGCTCGTCGTCGCTGACCTCCTCGGCGTCCCCGAAGCGGACCAGCCGCAGTTCCGAAAGGAGCTCCAAGGAGGACCCGCGGACCGCCAGCTGGGCAGCGACGACGACGGCATGGTGGCGCACAAGCCGCTCGAGTTCCTCTACGAGCGGTTCACGGCGTACGTCGAGGACCGCCGACGTGAGCCGCGCGCCGACGTGATGACGGCGCTCGCCACCGCAACCTTCTCGGACGGGTCGCTGCCACCGGTCGACGACGTCATGCGCATCGCCGCGAACCTCTTCGCCGCGGGCCAGGAGACCACCGCCCGGCTCCTGGGTACGGCGTTGCGAATGATCGGCGAGCAGCCCGAGCTGCAGCAGCTGCTACGGAACCAGCGGGACCTGATCCCGCGGTTCGTCGAGGAGTGCCTACGGCTCGAGAGCCCACTTCAAGGACAGTTCCGCCTCGCGCGAGTGCCGGCCGCCATCGGCGGCGTCGACATCGCGGCCGGCACCAGTGTGTTCGTGCTCACGGGCGCGGCGAACCGCGACCCACGGCAGTTCGACCATCCCAACGAGTTCCGTCTCGACCGGCCGAACTGGCGTCAGCACGTCGGTTTCGGGTTCGGTATCCATACCTGCGTGGGCGCACCGCTCGCGAGAGCCGAGGGTCGCGTCAGCGTCGGCCGCCTGCTCGACCGGATGGTTGACATCCGGGTCTCCGAGTCCATGCACGGGCCCGCCGACGCGCGCCGTTACGAGTACACGCCGGTCTACCTGATGCGCGGCCTCGAAGCCCTCCACCTCGAGTTCACACCCGCGACCTGAGCGAGAGGTTCGACTTGGTCGTGGCACCACCAAGCGCCGGCAGGACCTTCCGCGCGTTCGGCGGCTACCGGAGCCTCGAGTGCGCGTGGCTCATGGCCGTGGCACGGTCCGCGGGACAGCCGTGACCGCCTCGGTGCAGGACCGCCGCGCTGGCCGACCTTCGGACCGCGGCCGCGAAGAACGCAACGCGTTCCGCGACGAACTCCGCGCGTGGCTGGAGGAGCATCCACCGCCCGATCTCGACGCCGCCACGACGCCAGAGGACGCGGAGACCCTGCGGTCGTGGCAGCGGACGCTGCGCGGCGGTCGCTGGGTCGGTGTCAACTGGCCGGTCGAGTACGGGGGTCGAGGCGCGACGCTCGCAGAGCTCGCCGTCTACAACGCGGAGCTGGCGCGCGCGAACGCGCCGCCTCTCCTCGGGCGCGTTGGGGTCAGCCTCGTCGGCCCGACGCTTTTGGCCCACGGCACAGCGGTGCAACGTGAACGGTGGATGCCCCGCATCCTCGCCGGTGACGACATCTGGTGTCAGCTTTTCAGCGAGCCCGACGCAGGCAGCGACCTCGCATCGCTGTCGACGCGCGCCGACAAGCGCGGCGACGCGTACGTCGTGAGCGGCGAGAAGGTGTGGTCCTCGCACGCGCGGTGGGCGAACTGGGGCATCGCGCTCGTGCGGACCGATGCGACCGCTGCGCCGCACCGGGGAATCTCGATGCTGGCCATCCCGATGACGGCGCCGGGAATCGACGTGCGGCCGCTGCGCCAGATCACCGGGGACAGCGAGTTCAACGAGGTCTTCCTCGACGGAGTCGAAGTGCCAACGGCGAACCTCGTGGGTCCCGAGCACGGCGGCTGGGCCGTCGCCAATACCACGCTCGCGAACGAACGGGGTGCGGGCTTCATCTGGAAGGAGCAGGTCCTCTACGAGCTCGCCATCAAGCGACTCTGGGGGACGTGTCGCCGGCGAGGCCGCCTGGACGACCCCGTCGTGCGACAGCGGCTGGCGCAAGTCTGGATGGAAGTCGAGCTCTTCCGACTCCACAACACACGCACGCTCGCACGGCTCGACCGCGGCGAGTCGATTGGGCCGGAAGCCAGCCTCGTGAAGGTGTGGTGGTCCGACATGAGCCAGCGGCTGGCGGACACCGCCGTCGACGTGCTCGGGCCCGACGCTCTCCTGATGCCCGAAGACGAGCTCGCGCTCGATGGCGGACGGTGGGCCCACGCCGTGCTCGCGACGCGAGCCAACTCGATCATGGGTGGCACGAGCGAGATCCAGCGCACGATCATCGGCGAGCGTCTCTTGGGCCTGCCGCGAGAACGATCGCGATGACCGTCCAGGTCGACCCGAACGACCTCGTCGACGCGGCGCGGTTCGCCCGACGCGGCTACCCCCACGACGTGTGGACCCATCTGCGGGCCCACGAGCCCGTCGCGTACTTCGCGCCGGACGGCTACGAGCCGTTCTGGGCGATCACCAAGCACGCCGACGTGCTCGAGCTGGCACGCCAGCCCGCCCTGTTCTCGAGCGCGCAGGGGATCTCGCTGCGCCGCGCCGGCGAGGTCGTCCCGCCAGTCGACCTGCTCGTCATGCTCGACCCGCCGCGTCACGGGCCCATGCGTCGAGTCGCCAACGCTCGCTTCACACCACGCGGCGTTCGGGCACTCGACGGCGATCTCGAGCGGATGGTGCTGGAGATCCTCGACGCGGCGGCGCCCGCGGGCGACAGCGGCGAGTTCGACTTCGTCGAGCGGCTCGCGGCACCGTTCCCGCTGGCCGTCGTGGCGTGGATCCTCGGAGTGCCGTCCGACGACTGGCAGCTGTTGTTTCGCTGGACCAACGAAATCATCGGCAAGGACGACCCGGAGTACCGGCGCGCCGGCGCGACCCCCGGCGAGACGATCAAGCGTGCGCGGGGCGAGGTGCACGGCTACTTCCAGGAGCTCATCGACGAGCGCCGCCACGACCCGGGCGACGATCTGATCAGTGAGCTGCTCCGTGCCGACATCGACGGTGCGCCACTGACACCGCTGCAGCTTCTGCTCTACTGCGAGCTGCTGGTCGAAGCCGGCAACGAGACCACGCGGAACGCGATCAGCGGCGGGCTGCTCGCGTTCTGCGACCACCGGAGCGAATGGGAGAGGCTCCGGGAAGAGCCGGAGCTGTTGCCGGACGCCGCGGAGGAGATCCTGCGGTGGGTCAGCCCCATCAGCCACTTCACCCGTACGGCGAACGGTGACTACGAGCTACGGGGACGGACGATCCAGGTGGGCGACCAGGTCGCGCTCTACTTCGCCTCAGCGAACCGGGACGAGGACGTGTTCGATAACCCGTTCGGGTTCCGCATCGATCGACGTCCCAACCCTCATCTCGCGTTCGGGTTCGGCGAGCACTTCTGCATGGGAGCCCACCTGGCGCGCCTCGAGCTCGTCACGATCTTCGGTCACCTGCTCCGGCGCCTGCGCTCATTCGAGGTGTCGGGCCAGGTCGAGCGGCTCAGCTCAATCATCAACGGCAGCATCAAGCGCCTTCCGCTGCGCTACGACACGACCTAACTGCCCCGGCGACGATTTGCCGGGCTACTCGTTCGCCCGCTTGCGCGGCACCACGGTCACCGTCGGCATCGACAGGCTCGTCCCCGCGTGGAGCACGTCGTCCACCGCCCCGACCAGCTCGTCGACCTCGATTAACGCGCCGGCGATGTAGCCGCGCTCGAGCCACGTCATCCCGTACTGCGCCGCGAGATCGGGATCCCACTCGGCCGAGAACTCCGTGCGCGAGTCGCCTTCGCCGCCGCCGCAGTCGCCGACGACGAGCCGGGTGAAGCGAACATCGGGATGCTCGGCCCGCCACGCCTCAACGAGCTTGTCGAGCGCCGCCTTGCTCACGACGTAGGCGCCGAGGCCGGGCCACGGTGGTGTCAGGGACGCGCTCACCGACGAGAGATAAAGCACCACCCCCTCGGTGTCCTGAAGGTGGGGGATCGCGGCCGCGGTGATGCGCGCCGCTCCCGTCACGTTCGTATCGAACACTCGTCGCCATGTCGCGGTGTCGACGTCGACCAGTGGCGCGAGTGGGCCGATCGCGGGCGCGTACACGACCGCGTCGATGCCGCCCAGGAGGCGCGCTGCGTCCTCGATGGCCGCGCGGCACGCATCCTCGTCGGTCACGTCGCAGACGATCGGCACCGCCCGGGCGCCGGCCTCGAGGGCGGCGGCCTCGAGACGAGCCTTGCGCCGGGCCATCATCGCCACGTGCGCCCCGCGCTCGGCGAGGCCGATCGCGAGACAGCGTCCAAGCCCGCTCGACGCACCGACGACGACCGCTCGCAACCCCTGTCCTCCTCTCGAGTGACACGAACGTTAGACGGAGAGGCCGCTGAATACGTTGGTGCGTCCACGGGCGACACGACAACGAAGTGGAGATGTGGGCACCCCGGCACGGGACCACGGCGCCGACGAGGGTCGGCTCGAACCGGTGGCGGCGGCGTGGTTGGAGGCGAACCCGACGGTCGGCGCGCGCATCGCGGAGCTGCCCCCTGATCTGCTGGCGCTCGCGCGCGGACCGCACGGACGATGGGTTCGGGGCTGCTCGCCTCGCCGGGCCAGGACCGGCAGCAGCCCAGGGACCACGACACTTCGGTGGGCGCTTGCGCCCAGCGCGTATTCACAGCATCCTCCTGGCACCAAATCCGGCGCTGGGAGGGAGCCGATGGGCCTGTTGGACGGCAAGGTCGCCGTGATCACCGGTGCCGGTTCGGGCATGGCGAAGGCTTCAGCGAAGGTCTTCGTGCGCGAGGGCGCGAGGGTCGTGGCGGCGGACATCAGCGGCGCGGAGCAAGACACGGCGTCGGAGATCGGTGCGGCGGTCGTTCCCGTCCACTGTGACGTGGCGGTGGAAGCGGACGTCGAGGCGACGATGCAGACCGCTCTCGACTCGTTCGGACAGCTCGATGCCGTCCTCAACGTCGCTGGGATCGCCGAGGGCGTGATGCTGACCGACGTCACCATGGAGCACTACGAGCGCACGATGAACGTCGATCTGCGGGGCGTGCTCCTCGGGACCAAGCACGGCATTCGGACCATGTTGGCGGCCAACCGTGGCGGCGCGATCGTCAACTGGTCGTCCATCGGCGGGATGAACTCGTCGATTGCGACCAGCGTCTACGGGGCGGCGAAGGCTGGCGTGATCTCCCTGACCAAATCGGCAGCGCTCGAGTGTGCCGCCGCAGGCATTCGCGTCAACTGCGTGTGTCCGGGCTACATCAAGACCGAGATCATGGGTGCCACCCTCGACCAGTTCCCGGGAGCCGCTGCCGGCACGCCGATGAAGCGGCTCGGTCTGCCCCACGAGATCGCAGAAGTCGCCGCCTTCCTCGTGTCGGACCGCGCCTCGTTCGTCACGGGCGCGGTGATTCCCGTCGACGGCGGACGCAGCGCGGCCATCGCATGAGCGCCGGCCGCTACGTCGGCACACGCGTCGCGCGGGTAGAGGACGAGCGCCTCCTGACAGGTCATAACACCTTCGTCGACGACATCAGCCTTGACGGCATGCTGCACGGCTACTTCGTCCGCAGCCCGTTCGCTCACGCGCGGGTCAGCGCGATCGACACTTCGGCCGCACTCGGTTCAGCGGGGGTCCGCTTCGTGTTCACCGCGGCCGACCTGAACCCGGACGTCAAAGAGCAGTGGCACACCTCGCTCGGGCCCGACAGTCCCGAGACGCCTCGGCCGCCTTTGGCCGACGGTGTCGCCCGCTTCGTCGGCGACCCGGTCGCGCTCGTGGTCGCCGACAGTCGGGCGCTCGCCATCGACGCGGCCGAGCTCGTCGACATCGAGTACGAGCCCTTGGCCGCGGTGGTCGACTACACCGCCGCGGAGCAGTCGGACGTGCTCGTGCACGCAAGCCACGGATCGAACGTGGTCGGTGAGACTGCAGGGCGTCCTGCCGCCGCGCTCGACGACGTGTTCTGCTCGGCGGCCCACGTCGTGGACGAGACCATCTATCAGCACGCGCACGTTCCGGCGCCCATGGAGCCACGCGGCCTGATCGTCGACTGGGACGCGGACACGACTGCGCTCACCATCTACGCGGCGACGCAATCACCCCACGAGGTCCGCCAGTTCAGCGCGCGCCTGCTCGGGCTACTGGAGGACCAGGTGCGTGTCGTGACGCGCGATACCGGCGGCGGCTTCGGCCAGAAGGTCATGGTGCAACGCGACGAGATGTGCATCATGCTCGCCGCACGGAGGGTCGGCGCGCCGTTGAAATGGGTGGAGGAACGTCGCGAGAACCTCCTGTCGGCGGGCAAGTCGCGCCAGGAGCACGGAAGGGCTCGCCTGGCCTTCAGCGAGGACGGCCGTATCGAGGGCGCCTATCTCGACTTCGTCCAGGACTGTGGGGCCTATCCGACGCCGTGGCCGGTGTTCACCGCCGCCGCCGTCGGCATGCTCTTCCCCGGCCCCTACCGGGTGCCCCACGCTGGGTTCACCGCCAGGTCGATCTACTCGAACACCGTGGGGCGCGCTGCGTACCGCGGACCGTGGCAGTTCGAGACGCTCGCACGCGAGGTCACGCTCGACATCGCCGCGCGCCGCATGGGGTTGGATCCGGCGGAGCTCCGCCGACGCAACCTGTTGGGCCACGACGACCTCCCCTACGAGAGCGCGAACGGCATGACCTACGACGCGATCTCGCCCCGCGAGACGTTCGAGCAGGCGCTGGCCATCCTCGACTACGACCGCTTTCGCGCGGAGCAGGTCGCGGCCCGTCACACGGGCCGGTACCTCGGCGTCGGGATGTCCAACTACGTCGAGCCCTCGACCCCCGGGTTCGGGAGCTACGCGGCCGAGACGGCCACGATCCGGGTCGAGCCCGCCGGCACGGTGACCGTGTTCGTCACCGGTGGGTCGACCGGCAACAGCATCGAGACAACCGTGGTGCAGCTCACCGCGGAGGCGTTCGGCGTGCGCATCGAGGACGTCCGCACGATCCAAGGCGACACGGCGCTGGTCGGCTTCGGTGCGGGCACGGCCGGGAGCCGCAGCGCGTCGATGACCGCGGGAGCCGTTCGGGAGGGCGCTGGGATCCTGCTCGAGCGCATCCGGGCCATCACGGCGCACCAGCTGGAGGCGGCAGCCGAAGACATCGAGGTTGCCGAGAGCCGTGCCTTCGTCCGAGGCACGCCGTCGATCGGGCTGTCGCTGGGGGCCGTCGCCGAGCTCGCGTACCGCCACCCGGACGCGCTCCCCGAGGGCGTCCCGGGCGGGCTGGAGGCCACGGCGCAGTACCAAGCGGCGGTTCCGTCGATCTGGGTGAACGCCACCCACGTCTGCACCTGCGAGGTGGACGTCGAGACCGGTGAGGTCACGATGCTGCGCTACATCGTCAGCGAGGACTGCGGCCCGATGATCAACCCCGACGTGGTCGAAGGTCAGATCGCCGGCGGGGTCGTGCAGGGCGTGGGTGGCGTGCTGTTGGAGCATCTGGCGTACGACGCGGACGGCAACCCGCTCGCGACGAGCTTCGCCGACTACTTGATCCCGAGCGCCGCTGAGGTCCCCTCGATCGAGTACGGACACATCGAGACCCCGAGTCCCGGTCCGGGGGGCTACAAGGGCGTCGGCGAGGGTGGCGCGATCGGCGCACCGCCGGCGGTGGTCAACGCCGTCGCCGACGCACTCTCTCCGTTCGGCGTGAGCCTGACCCGACTCCCGGTCAGCCCATCGCGCGTCATGGCCCTGCTCCACCAGCGCAGTGAGCCGACGTGACGACGAGGCGAGCAACCAGATGACGACGACGCGGGCACCTCAGGGTCGACGCGCCTACGACAACACGCTGCGTCGTCAGCGTGCGACGGAGACTCGCGACCGCATCATCGCGGCGGGCGCCGAGCTCGTCCACGGCTCCTCCATCCGAGACTGGCACGGCGTGACCATGCGCGCCGTCGCCGACCGTGCCGGGGTCAACGAGCGGACCGTCTACCGGCACTTCGCCAACGAACGCGCGCTGCGGGACGCCGTGATGCATCACATGGAGCAGCGGGCCGGCGTCGACCTGAGCCGGATGAACCTCGATGACATCGCCGACGTCACGGCCCGCATCTTCGAGACCCTGTCGTTACGGCGCCTCGAGCCACGGGCGCCGCTCGACCCCACGCTCGCCGAGGCGAAAGAGCGGCAGCATGAAGCCCTCAAGTCCGCGGTCGCCGCACAGACACCACGGTGGACCGTCGCCGAGCGCACGCTGGCCGCGGCGACGTTCGACCTGCTCTGGTCCGTCGCGTCGTACGAGCGGCTGGTGCTCGACTGGAACCTCACCCACGACGAGGCGACACGTGCGATCACCTGGGTGATGAACCTTGTCGAGGACGCCGTACACAGCGGACGGCGTCCACCCCGAGCAGAGCGATCGAGCGCCCTGGCCCAAGGCACCAGCGGCCGGCGCGGCTAGGAGGTGGTGCCGAAGTGCGAGCACCAGACGATCGGTCATGACGGTCGGAGTCGTCACCGGTGCCGGCCGGGGGATGGGCCTGGCGTGCGCCTGGCGTCTGACGGCGGCGGTCGATCATCTGGTGCTCGTCGACGTCGACGCCGCCGGACTCACGGCGGCGTCGCGTGAGCTGACGCCCGCCGGGCGCGCGGACGTCGAGCCGTTTCCGCTCGACGTCACGGACCGTGACGGCCTGGACCGGCTCGTCCGCCGCGTCACCGAGCTCGGCCCGCTGCGCGCGGTGGCCCACGCCGCAGGCATCTCCCCGACCATGGCCGAGTGGCGACGGATCTTCAGCGTCGATCTGGTCGGGACAGCCCTGCTGGCCGAGGCGCTCCGGCCGCTCGTGGTCGCGGGGACGGCCATGGTGTGCTTCGCGTCGATGGCACCGATCCTTGGACTCCAGGCTCCGGTACCGGCGGCCGACGCCGCGTTGGACGACCCGCTGGACGCGCACCTTCACGATCGCCTCCGCGCCGCGCTCGGTTCGGCCATCGAAGACTCTGGGATGGCCTACGCGTGGGCCAAGCGCGGGGTCCAGCGGTTCGTCCAGCACGAAGCCGTGCGTGTCGGCCCGGTCGGCGGTCGGGTGTGCTCGGTCTCACCCGGGATCATCGACACGCCACAAGGGCAACAGGAGTACGACGCCCAGCCATTCATGGAGACGCTTCGGCAGCAGACGCCGCTGGGGCGCACCGGGCGCGCCGACGAGGTCGCGGGTGTCGTCGCGTTCCTGCTCTCCGACGAGGCGAGCTTCCTGACCGGGGTTGACGTGCTCGTCGACGGCGGCGTGTGCGCCGCCATGCTCGGACCCCGGTAGCCGCTCGACCGGCCGGTCGGCGTGGGCGAGCCGCTGATCACTGACCAAGGTCAGTTGCGTGGCCCCCAGGGTTGGCGGGCGGAGCCCCTTCCTCCCCCGGTGATCGGCTGCTCGCGACGAGGGCTGCGGGCCAACCAGGCGGGTCGCAGGGAGGCCTGGCGGTCAGCGTCCAGCTACCCGTTGAGCACGTCGGCGCCGGTGAGCGAGCGCAGGGACCCGCTGCCCGATCCCGTCGCGGCGCGACGACGGGCCATCTGCGCGCAGCCGCCGAGGATCGCCGCACCACCGAGGGCATAGAGAGGGAGCAGGGTCCGGACCAAGCCGTCGGTCGTCCAGACCACCGAGCCGAGCAGGGTGGCAAACCCCGCGAACGCGACGGTGATCCAGGTGAGTGCGTCGTCCCGAGCCACCACGACGGCCACGACCGTGACCAGCGCGGCGGCCGTCGCGCCCGCGAGGACGCCGGTCGGGTTGGTGCCGTGGCGCAAGGCGCTTGCGAGCCCCGTCCCGGGGATGCCCAAGCGCGCCGCCGAGGCCGGGCCGAGGCTGGATGACGTTCCGTAGGGGAGCGCGCCGAGCCGGACGTAGACGAAGCCGATCCACAGCCCGTACGCGCCGAACGGCCAGGCCAGTGCGGCGATGCGGCGGCATGACGCCCCGGTGCGGCGGCGGCGGGTGAGCTCCCAGGCCGCCAGTGCGACGACGCCGACCAGCATCGACTCGCGTGTGAGCGCGGCGCAGCACAGCAGGGCGATCGCCCAACCGTCGCGCCGCGCGGTCCAGCAGAGCAGACCACCGCCGAGGAACGCGAACGCGGCGAGCTCGGGCGTGAAGCTCATGATCGCCCGCACGCCGACGAGGACGACGAGCAGCGCCCACCACGGGCTCACCCGCCGACGCAACAGCAGCAGCGCCATCACCCACGTCGCCGCGGCGCCCGATGCTGCGGCGAGTGCCGCCAGCACCCACGGCACGAGCCGGGGCTGGCCGCCGGACCCGATCCAGGCGATGTACGACCAGACGGGGCGCTGGGCCCGGTAGGCGTACTCGATCGAGGAGCCGATCACGGCCGGACGAGCCAGCGACGGGTCCTGGGCGAGCGCGGCGAAGGCCTGCCCGTCGCCGTGCACGAGCACCGACTCGACGTGCGACAGGGACCGGTTGTAGAGGGAGATGTACGGGTCCCCCCCGGGGCAGCACCGCGGCGATTGCCTCCACGCCGACGCGACGACGAGCGCGGTCGACAGTGCGAGCCCGGCAAGGACGACGGCGACCAGCTGGCGACGCTGCGCCTGAGCCACCTCCGTATGTCGACGCGGCGACAGGCCGTCTTGACGTGCGGCTGCATCTCAGTGGACGGCCCGCGACCACAATGGACGCCATGTCCGAGCCCGTCCGCGTGCGGTTCTCGCCCGCGCCCACGGGCTCGCTCCACGTCGGTTCGGCCCGCACCGCCCTGTTCAACTGGCTCTACGCCCGCCACACCGGGGGCGCGTTCCTCCTGCGCATCGAGGACACCGACCTCAGCCGCTCGGGCGAGACCTGGGCGGCCGGGATCGGGGACACGCTGCGCTGGCTCGGGCTCGACTGGGACGAGCCGGTCGTCCGCCAGAGCCAGCGCTTCGCCGAGTATCGGGCCGCGGCCGAGCAGCTGCTGGCGGAGGGACGGGCCTACCCCTGCTACTGCACGGCCGACGAAATCAAGGCGCGCAACGACGCCGCCGTCGCCGCAGGACGCAGTCCGGGGTACGACGGCCACTGTCGCGACCTGAGCGAGACGGAGCAGCGCCGCCTCGCCGCCGAGGGCCGGCCTCGCACCCTCCGGTTCCGAACCCCGGACACGGGTGAGAGCGCGTTCATCGACCTGGTGCGGGGCGAGGTGCGCGTCGAGTGGGCGACCGTGGCCGACTTCGTCGTCCTCCGGTCCGACGACACGCCGCTGTTCTTCCTTGCCAACGCGGTCGACGACCTCGAGATGGGGATCACGCATGTGATCCGCGGCGAAGACCTGCTCGACTCGACGCACCGCGTGCTCGCCGTCCGGGCCGCGTTGAGCGCGACGCCACCGCCTCGGTTCGCGCACCTGCCGCTCATCGTCGGCCCCGACCGGGCGAAGCTGTCGAAGCGCCACGGCTCGGTGGCGCTTGAGGAGCTGCGGGCCGCGGGCTACCTCCGAGAGGCGCTGCGTAACTACCTGGCCCTGCTCGGGTGGGCACCCGACGACGGCCGGGAGCTCCTCGACGCCGACGAGCTCGTGGCCGCGTTCACCCTCGACCGAGTCACGCACGCCGCCGCGGCGTTCGATTACGACAAGCTCGGCTGGATGAACGGCGAGTGGATCCGCCGGCTCCCCCTCCGCGAGGTCGAGGCGGCGGCGCTGCCGCTCGCGAGGGAGCGCTTCGGCGAGACGCTCGACCTCGCCGTGCTGCGCCGGGCGCTCGAGTTGGGCCAGCCGCGGGCGACGACGCTCGGCGCGCTGCTGGATCAGGCCGACTTCCTGTTCGTCCCCGACGACGAGTTCCACGTGAGCCCCGACGCGTGGGCCGAGCTCAAGACCGACCGGGTCGACGACATCCTTTCCGCGGTCGAGACGCACCTCGTCGACCACGACTGGAGCGAGCCCGTCGACCTGCGCGGCGTCATCGAGGACCTCGGCCTGAAGCCGCGCCAGGCGATGCCCGTCGTCTACATCGCGATCGAAGGGCGGCGTGCCGGCCTGCCCGTCTTCGAATCGATCGACCTGCTCGGCCGGGAACGATCGCTGCGGCGCGTGCGCGCCGCTCGAGAAGGACGCGCCTGACGCGCCCGGGCCGGGCCGATTCTCGGGTCCCGGGACTATCCTGAGCGGACCTTCGGGGGTGGTGTAATCGGCAACACAACAGGTTCTGGCCCTGTCATTGGGGGTTCGAGTCCTCCCCCCCGAGCCCGACGGCCCCGTCGTCTAGCGGCCTAGGACGCCGCCCTCTCAAGGCGGAAGCGGGAGTTCGAACCTCCTCGGGGCTGCCATCGCCAACGGCCCGCGGTCACGCACCGCGGGCCGTTCGTGATTCCGCGTGGCCAAACACGACGATTCGCGGCCCCTCCTCTTCCTAGGGGTTGCTACGCGTTTCTCGCGGTTGCGACGCGCCTCGTGGGGTGCTGGACGCGCGCATCTCCAGAAATTTCCGCGTGTCGCGCACACGTGCACCGCGCTCAAGATCAGCCACCACGATGTCGACTTACGAAGCGGTGGAAATCCACCACTTTTCCCTGCGAATCCGTTACGGTCATTGGGCGCGCTCGACGCGCGCCTCGTCGTGACTTACGCGAATCAGTGGAGGGAAAGAACGCCAGCACGACGCACGCGGGAGTGTCGCAGGGGTCGGTCAGGTGGCTGTCGCGCCCCGAAATGCTTGACACTGCACCTGCAATACGTTCGACTTTTACTTAAGTAAACCGGACTCCTGGAGGAACGGTGAACAAGTCAGAGCTCATCGACAAGGTCGCCGGACAGGCGAGCCTCTCGAAGTCCGACGCGGAGAAAGCGGTCAACGCGTTCATCGGCGTCGTCGAGGGCGCAGTGTCCTCCGGTGACAAGGTCACGCTGCCCGGCTTCGGGGCTTGGTCCCGCACCGCGCGAGCTGCCCGCACGGGCCGCAACCCTCGCACGGGTGCGCCAGTGCAGATCCCGGCGTCCAACGCCGTGAAGTTCTCAGTGGGTGCCGATTTCAAGAAGAAGGTGAACAGCTGAGACCGAGCCCGAGCCGATCGGCCTCGGAGCCATAAACCGTCAGAGAAGGGTAGGTGATCGTGCCTCCGGCCAAGAGACGCACACGTAAAGCTGCCAAGAAGACGACCGCTCGCAAGCCTGCGAAGCGTCGTACTGCTAAGAAGACGACCGCCAGGAAGCCGGCGGCGCGCAAGACGACCCGTCGTCGCCGCAAGTCGACGGCCAAGAAGGCTGCGCCCGTCAAGAAGACGCGTCGTCGCAAGAAGGCTGCGGCCAAGAAGGCTCCCGCCAAGCGGCGTCGGCGCAAGTCGACGGCCAAGAAGGCGCCGGCCAAGAAGACGACGAAGCGTCGTCGGAAGAAGGCTGCGGCCACGAAGGCTCCCGTCAAGCGGCGTCGTCGCCGCCGGGTCGCCCGCTAACCCATCCACCGCTCACCTTCGAGGGGGCCCTCCGGGGCCCCCTCGTCGCGTCCGGGTCAGGGATCGAGGCGCTTGTAGGCCTCGGCGAGGGCCAGGCCCCAGCCGGCACCGGCGCTCGCCGCTTCCCGACGGACCCGTGCCTCGAAGGCCGCTCGCTCGGCCGGCTCGTCCTGACCGCCCGCCGTGATTCCCAACGTGGAGCGCCACTGGCTGCGGTGGCACAGCAGCGCGGCGACCTTCGCCTCGAGGCCGGGCGCCGCATCCTCGACGTGATCGACGACCTCGGCCTCGAACAGTAGGAGGCGGCCCGGCCGGTGGGGCGCCCCCCGGTCAGGGAAGAAGTGGGGATCCCGCGCCGCGACCACGCCGTCGAGGACGAGCTCACCGGCCCGGCGGTGGTCCGGGTGGAGGCGATACCGCTTCCACGGGTCGTGCCCGAGGACGGTGTCGGGCTGCACCGTCCGGATCGCGGCGCACACCGCGGCCCGCTCGGCGAGGCCGGCGGCGAGCTCGCCGTCGACGAGGTCCAGGAACTCGACACCCGCCGCGCCGAGCGCCCCGGCCGCGTCGACCTGCTCGGCGCGACGCCGCGCCGCGAGCGCCTCGAGGTCGGCGTCGGAGTCCCAGGTCCCCTTCGAGCCGTCGGTGAGCACGAGCAGGTGCACCGCCGCCCCGGCGGCGGCCCAGCGGGCGAGCGTTGCGCCGCAGCCGAACTCGATGTCGTCCGGGTGGGCGCCGACGGCGAGCACCCGTGCGGGGGTGTCGCTCACGCGTCGGGTGGATCGAGTGCCGCGAGGTCGTCGGGAACGTCGACGTCGAACGCCAGGTCCGGGTCGCGCACCACCCTGAGCGCCAGACCGAGCCGCCGGGCTTCGGCGGCGTGCCGGCGGAACGACCCCGGTCCGTACGTGAACCGGAACGGCGAGTCGACCGGCAGCGACAGCACGTTGGTGCCGTCGTCGCGGTGGCACGGCACGAGCGCGACGACGGGACGGTCCCCGTCCTCGAGCAGCCGACCGAACGATCTGGCGCGCGGCAGATCGGCGTGAGCCACGAGGGCGCGCGCCACGTCAGTGGTGCGGAGGTGCTCGACGCCGCGGGCGGCCGCGGCGTCGAGCGATCCCGGGTCGGCCAGGACGGTGCAGCCACGCGCGGTGGCCCAGTCCTCGACCTCGGGTGCGCTGGTCACGACGACGATCGGCAGCTCGCCGGCGGCGTCGACCACCCGTGCCGCGAGTCGGCGGCCGAGGTCGGCGCGCGCGTCGTCGTCGAGCACGGACGCCAGGCGCGCCTTGCCGAGGAGGAACGAGCGAATCGGAAGCACGACGCCGGCGCGCGGCCCACGGCCTCTAGTCCGACGCATGCGGCTTTATATGCTACCGGTCGTGGAGCCGGTGTACGGCGCCCTCCGCGCCACGTTGGTGCTGCCGGTCCGCGTCGCGATGCGCTGGACGGTCGACGGCGCGCACCTGATCCCGGTGCACGGCCCGGTCATCCTGGCGAGCAACCACGTCTCGTATCTCGACCCGCTCGTCCTCGGCTACCTGGCCGACCGCCGCCACCGCCGCGTCAGGTTCCTCGCCAAGCGCGAGCTCTTCGACAAACACGTGATGGGCGCCGTGCTGCGCCGAGCGCACCAGATCCCGGTCGCGCGCGACACCGCCGAGGCCGCCGGCTCGCTCGACGCCGCGGTCGCCGCGCTCGCCGCCGGGGAGTGCGTCGGGGTCTTCCCCGAAGGGACGATCTCGCTCGATCTCGAGCCGATGGCGGGCAAGACCGGGACGGCGCGCCTCGCGGCGGCCAGCGGGGTCCCCGTGACCCCCGTCGGGCTGTGGGGCGCGCAGCGCATCCTCTTCAAGGGCCGCAAGCCGCGATGGCGGTGGGGCGTCGCCGAGAGCGTCGTCGTCGGGGACCCGGTGCCCGTCACCGCGGACGACGACGCCCGGGAGGGCACCGACCGGATCATGCGGGCCATCGCCGCCTGCGTCGCCCAGGCGCGGGCCCGGTATCCCCAACGGCCCCGGCCCGGCGAAGGCGACTGGTGGGTGCGCGGTCCCGAGACAGTGGCCGCACACCAGCCCGGCGGGGCCGCACGGTGACGGAGGGGCGCATCACCGTGCTCGGCGCGGGCTCGTGGGGGACCGCGGTGGCCGCGCTGCTGGCCCGCGGGCCCGGCGTCACGCTGTGGGCGCGCGACGCGGCACTCGCCGAGCACATCGACCGCGAGCACGAGAACCCGCGCTACCTGCCCGGGGTGACGCTGCCGTCCGAGCTCCACGCGACCGGTGACCTGCGGGCGGCCGCCGCCGACGCGGACGTGCTGGTGCTGGGCGTGCCCTCCCACGGGCTGCGCGCCGTGCTCTGCGACGTCGCGACCGAGGTCAACCCCGAAGCACCGGTGCTCAGCCTCGCCAAGGGTGTCGAGCAGGGGACAAACCTGCGCATGACCGAGGTCGCCGCCGACGTCCTCGCGGGCCACCGGCTGGACCTCATCGGTGTCCTCACCGGACCGAACCTCGCCCGCGAGGTTGCCGCCGGCCAACCCACGGCCTCGGTGATCGCCATGACCGACGCGGTCACGGCGACCGCGCTCCAGGAGCGGTTCATGACCGTGACGTTTCGCGTGTACACGAACCCGGACGTCGTCGGCTGTGAGATCGCGGGCGCGCTGAAGAACGTGATCGCGATCGCGGCTGGCATCGCCGCCGGCCTCGGCTACGGCGACAACACGAAGGCCGCGCTCATCACGCGCGGCCTGGCCGAGCTGGCCCGTCTGGGCGTCGTCCTCGGAGGCGAGCCGCTCACGTTCTCCGGGCTCGCCGGGATGGGCGACCTCGTGGCGACGTGCACCAGCGACCAGAGCCGGAACCGGCGCGTGGGCGTGGAGCTCGGCCGTGGTCGCAGCCTCGATGAGATCGTCGCCGAGCTCGACATGGTCGCGGAGGGGGTCAAGAGCACCGGTGCCGTCCTCGAGCTCGCCGCGACGCACGGCGTCGAGATGCCCATCGCGACCATGGTGGGCGCGGTGCTCTACGACGGCCGCCGCCCGGCGGACCTCGTGCCCGCGCTCATGCTGCGCGAGGCGAAGGCCGAGCTGCACGGCATCCGATGACGGGGACCGTCGTCGGCGCCGTCGGCGCGCGCCACCAGGTCCGCGTCGACACGAGCGGCGCCCTGCAGCCCCTCGACGCGGGCTGGTCGCTCGCCTGGTCGATCGGAGCCGATGACCGCTGGCGAGACCCGGCGGACGATCCGACCGTCCGTCAGCAGCTCGTCGATTCCGTCCCGGTCGTGCGCACCGCGCTGCGCGTCCCCGGCGGCGACGCCGTCGAGCACGTCTACGGCGTCGGCGGCACCGACGACGCCGTGATCGTCGAGGTGGCGAACGAGTCGCCCGCGCCGTTCGTCGTCGCCCTGACGGTGCGCGGGGCACACCGGGTCGCCGTCGAGGACGGCACCGTGCTCGTCGACGGACGCCCCGCGCTCCGCACGGCGCGACCGGCGCGGCGGTGGGCCGCCGCGGCGGGGCCGACCGCCGACGTGGTGCGATCGGGCGCCGCCTCCAGCGGGCCGTTCCCGCCTGTCACCGACCGGCAGGGCCGCCTCGAAGCCACGTTCCTTCACCCGGTGGCACACCGCACGACGCTGGTGGCCGTGGCGCTCCCCGGAGGGGGTCGCGACGCGCAAAAGACTCCGGTCACCGCCCCGGGACCGGATGCGGCGGCGCGGGGATGGCGCCGCCACCTCGCTCGGGGCTTGCAGGCCGAGCTCCCCGACGCGCGCCTCGTCGACGAGCTCACGACGGCGCGGGCGGGCGTGCTGCTGGCCGCGGCGCGCGCGACCGTCGACGCGCCGGCCGTCGCGGCCCTCGAAGACTGGGGATTCGATGATGAGGCTGCGGCGGCGTGGCGGCGTCTGGGCTGGCGCGCCCGGCGGCGCGCCCGCCGGCGAACGTCAGGCGAGTGGGCCGAGGTGACGCGCGCCCGCCGTGACGGCGGTCCACCGCTCCTGCTCGCGGCGCGTGCGTTCCTCGCGGACGACACCGGGCGCGGCGCCGTGACGGTGCTCCCGCAGCTCCCACCCGAGTGGCGCGGCCAGCCCGTGGACGTCCGGGGCGCGCCGATCCGTCCCGGGTGCCTCTCCTACTCGGTGCGCTGGCACGGTCACCGTCCGGCGCTCCTGTGGGAGGCGCCGCCCGGCGTGCAGGTCCGCGCGCCCGGACTCGACCCCTCGTGGACGAGCACCGAACCCGCCGGGGAGGCACTGCTCGCCGAGTTGGGCGCGTGATGGACGACGCCGAGCTTGAGGCACTCGGGCTCTACGACCCGCAGGCGCCAGGGGCCGCGGACCGCCTCAGTTTGCTCCGGCTCGCGCTGCACCACGGCGCCACCTTGGACGAGATCCGCACCGCCATCGCCGGCTGGCGCCTGCACGCACTCGCTGCCGAGCGGGTCATGCTCGATCGGGCGCCTCGCCTCACCCTGGCGGACGCCGCTGAGCAGGCGGGCACCGACCTCGCGTTCGCCACGCGCGTCTGGCGTGCGCTCGGCTTCGTCGTGCCCCCGCCGGACGCCGCGGTGTGCACCGACGCCGATGTCGGCGTCCTCGCGTTCTATGACACGTTGCGGGTCGGCGTCGGTGAGAACTCGGCGGTGTCGCAGGCCCGTGTGACGGGCGCAGCGCTTTCTCGCGTCGCCGACTCCTCGATCCAGACGGTGCGCACCGACATCGAGGCGCCGATGCGGCAAGCCGGCGGCACCGACGTCGACCTCGGGGTCCGCTTTGTCGAGCTCGCGTCGACGCTCGTCCCGCGCATTTATCCGATGTTCGAGGCGGTGCACCGCCGTCATCTCGTCGAGGCCGCTCAGCGCTACTCGCTCTGGGGCGCGAGCCCGACGCTCATGAGCACCACGGTGGCCGTGATCGGCTTCGCCGATCTCGTCGGGTACACCGCGCTCAACCAGCAGCTGACCACAGAGGAGCTCGGGCGGCTGATCGACACCTTCGAGCAGCGGGTGCTCGACGCCGTGGCGCGCCCCGGCGCCCGCCTCGTGAAGGTGATCGGAGACGAGGCCATGTTCGTCGCCGGCACGGCCGACGACGCGGCGGCCGTGGCCCGGGACCTGCTCGGCGCCACGGAGCTGCCGACGATGCGCATCGGCGTCGCGGCCGGCACCCTCCTCGCCCGCGACGGCGACCTCTTCGGGCCGGTTGTCAACCGCGCGGCGCGCCTCGAGCGGCTCGCTGAGCCGGGCCAGGCGCTGTGCGACGCCGACACGGCGCGTTGGCTGGTCGCGGCGCATGTCGCGCCGCTCGGCCCACGGACGCTCGCCGGGTTCGACGAGCCGGTCGAGGTGTTCGCGCTTACGGGGTGAGCCGCACCGTCGCGACCCCCCACGCGCGCAACGGGAACCCACCGTCGAAGGGCTCCAGTGGGCGGCCGACCAAGTCGACGAGCCAGCCCGACGCCGGCCCCCCGTCCTGCTCGAGCGTCACCGTCGACGTGGCCGGGGTCGCGTTGAACACCCGCACGATCAGCCCGCCCGGCTCGCGGGTCACGGCCGAGACCTCGGCGCCGTCGACGCGGAGGGCCTGCCCCGTGGCCGCGGCCTCCCCGGTCGTCGCCGCGACCCGAGCCCGTTCGAGGGGAACGAGGAACTCGTCGGCGGCGGCGTGCAGGTCGGCGGTCCGCCAGTCCCCCCGGTGCGGGAGGAGCGCGTAGTCGACGTGCTGGCTGCCCTGGAGCTGGGGTCCTTCCAGCGCGTCCATGGGGCCCGCGGGGTTGGGGCGGAGCGACGGCTCGACCCGTGAGAGGAAGCCGACGGCGCGGAGGAGCGTGAGCGCGAGCTCACGACCGTCGACCACCTCGTACTCGAGGAGCCCGTCGTGGAGCAGGGCGAGCCCGGCCGCGCCGTCCGAGCAGTCCACGAATCGGCGGGACACGAACGTCGGGAGACCTGCCTCGTGCGGGCCGCCCTCCGCGGTGAGCCCGCGGTGGACGACGGCGAACGCGCACTCGGCGTCCGAGCCGGTGACGGGGGCGGGAAGCGGGCAGTGCACGCGGAGGCGATGGTCGCGCGCGTGGTTGTCGATCTCGGCGTGCACGCGGAGGAACCGCTCGTCGGCGCGCAGCTCCAGCCGGGTCCGGACGGCGCAGCGCACGAGGTCGTCCTCGCGCCGCTCGCAGAACCGCATGTCACCGACCGCGCCCACCGGCCAGGCGTAGGTCGCGGTCAGCTCCAGCGCGGCGCGCACCGGGCCCCGCTCGGCGACGCGCACCGTCACCGTCTCGGGCGCGTCGACGACGCGATCGACCACGGGCGGTGAGTAGTTGTAGGTGTCGCCGCCGTCCCCGCCGTCGACGAGGCGGACGCCAGCGACGCTGACGCCGTCGCGCGTCTCGACCGCGAACGTGCCGTCGCGGGCGTCGACGGTCACCACGAGGTGCTCGTTCTCGAGGCGATCCTCGCTGGCGGCGACCGCGGTGGCGGGGCCGTCGCCCGGGGCCGCCTGGAAGGTGCCCCAGCCGAACCCGGCGATCGGGGTGGCCGCGAACAGCACCCCCCGAGTCGGAGCGAGCTCCTGCTTGAACCGGAGCGTCGCACCTGTCTCGCCGAGGGCGAGCAGCTCTTCGCGGGTCGGCTCGAGATCGATCGGCTCCTCCCCGGGGTGGACGGCCCGGAATGTGTACTCCCAGTCGTTCGCCGCGACCTCGCGACGCGTGACCTCGGCGACGCGCGCGGCCGCGAACTCGACGCCGCGCATCAGCTCGAGCACCCAGCGCACCTTCTCGCCCACGACGATCGCCCGGAAGCCCTCGGTGCCGCGCTCCCAGATGACCTGGGTCGGGCACGGGGTCCCGTCGGCGGCCGCGAGGTGCACCGGCCCGGCGCCCGCGACGACGCCCTCCACGAGGCCACCCCGGTCGTGGGGGGTCGGGTTCACGACCACCGTGGCGCCGGGCGCCGCGGCCACCCGGCGCGCCAGCGCGTGCAGGGCGTCCCGGACGAGTGTGTCCCCGATCTGGCGCGCCTCCTCGTAGCGGACCCGCACCGCCTCGACGACCTCGTCGTGGCTGCAGGCGCACGACGAGTCGTGCGCGCTGTTGAGGACCAGCTGGCGCCAGGCCACGCCCAGCAGCGCCGCCGGATACTCGCCGGGTGGGCGCAAGAGCGCCGAGAGCGGCTCGGCGCGCCGCTCGAGGGCCCGCTCCGCGGCCGCGCAGAGCTGGTGCACGTCGACGCGGTTCGACGCGACCCCCATCAGCACGTTGGCGCGCGCCCCGGACCGCAGCTCCCCCGACCACGTCGTGAGGCCATCCGTCGGCTGGTCGGCGAGGTACTCGGGCAGGGATGTGACCACGAACCGGTAGTCGTCCTGGAGCTCGTTCGCCTCGGCGACCACGCGGCCCAGCCACGGCTGGGGCAGCTGGTGGTCGGTGCCGTTCATGAGCAGCATCCCGCCGCCCGGCAGGCGTGCCCGGCCGAGCTCGAGCTCGTAGCCGTGCGCGCGGGTGACCAGCGCCTTCGCGTCGTCGGGCAGGTCGCGCCCGTTCGAGTACGACCCGTAGAGGTACTCGGCGCGCACCCGCGACCCGTCGGGCGCCTCCCACCAGAACGCCGTCTCGGTGACGGCCTGGGGCACCCCCCGCCAGACGACGGCGTGTCGCAGCCCCGCGAGCGCGAGGAGCTGGGGCATCTGGGCCACGTGACCGAACATGTCCGGGAGGTAGCCGACCTGCATCGCGCCGCCGAGCTCGGTGGCGCGGGCCATGCCGAACTGCAGGTCGCGCACGAGCGTCTCGCCCGAGACCATGAACTCGTCCATCAGGATCATCCACGGCCCGACCTGCAGCCTCCCGCTCGTGGCGAGACGGGCGAGCCGCGCCGCAGCCTCCGGGCGAACGGCGAGGTAGTCGTCGAGCACCGCGGTCTGGCCGTCCAGCAGGAAGCGCGCGTACGACAGGTCCGCCTCGAGCAGCGGGAGCAGCCGGTCGAGCAACGCCACGAGGCGGATCCGGAACACCTGGAACGGCAGGTACCACTCGCGGTCCCAGTGCGTGTGCGGGACGATCGCGACGGTCGTCGGCTGGTCCGGCATCGGCGCGCAGCCTACGAGCCTCGGGAAGCGGCCACGTACGATCGGCGGATGCCGGCGCTCGACCTGTCGCGGACCTCGGTGTTCCTCGACTTCGACGGGACGGTCACCGAGGCCGACGTCGGCCGGCACCTGCTCGATCGGCTGGCGACCGCCGACTGGGAGCAGCTCAGCGACGACTACCGGCGCGGCGTGATCGGCAGTCGCGAGTGCCTGCTCGGGCAGTGGGCTCTCTTGCCGCCCGACGAGGGAAGGCTGCGCGCCACGGCTGCCGAGGTGCCGCTCGACCCCGACTTCTCGCGGCTGGTCGCGGCGTTGCGGGAGGCGGGCGCCGACGTCACCGTCGTGTCCGACGGCTTCGGGTTCCGCGCCGAGGAGGTCTGCGAGGGGGTTGGCGTGCCGGTGCTCACCAATCACGTCGACTGGGCCAGCGGGCGCCTCGAGTTCCCGCACGAGGACCGGTGTTGTCCCTGCTCAACGTGCGGGACGTGCAAGCAGGCGCCCATCAAGGACGCGCACGCGGCCGGGCGCACCACCGTGCTCGTGGGGGACGGCACGAGCGATCACAAGGCGGCGCTGCTGGCCGACGTCGTCTTCGCGAAGCGACGACTGGCGGCGTGGTGCGACATGTTCGACGTCCCATACCACCGGTTCGCAACGCTCGCCGACGTCCGCGCCGCTCTGGTCCCGTAGCCTGAGGGCGTGCGAGTCGCCCTCGGGTCCGACGAGCGCACGGCGCTGACCGACGCCGTGACCGCCGATCTTCGGGACCGAGGTCACGAGGTCGTGCTGGTCGGGCCGCCCGCGGGGGAAGCGAAGGCGTGGGCGGAGGTGGGCCACGACGTCGGCGAGCTCGTCGCCTCCGGGGACTGTGACACCGCCGTCCTGTTCTGCTGGACCGGGACCGGCGCGTCCATCGCGGCGAACAAGGTGCCGGGCGTGCGCGCCGCGCTGTGCACCGACGCCGAGACCGCGTCCGGGGCCCGTCGGTGGAACGACGCCAACGTCGTCGTGATGGGGCTGCGACTTACGAGCGCCGATGTCGCGCACGAGATGCTCGACGCCTGGTTCAGCGCCGAGCCCGACCCGGCCGAAGCCGGCAACATCGGTCGCCTCGAGCACTGATCGCACTGCGTGGCCGCCGATGGCGCGGCCCACCGGTGCGGCGACGGCGATCTACGCTCCGGGCGAGTGGGCACCTACGTGATGCTGACGACGCTCGGACCGGACGGCTGGGCGACGGTGCGAGAGCATCCCGAGCGCATCCAGGAGGTCACGGCGGAGGTCGAGGCGATGGGCCTGCGCGTGGTCGTGCAGTACGCGCTCATGGGCCAGTGGGACTTCCTGAACGTCATCGAGGCACCCGACGAGGCCACCCTCGCGAAGGCCGCGATCACCCTGGCGGCGCGGGGGACGATGCGGACGATGACGCTCCAGGCCGTCCCGGTCGATCAGCTGGTGGCGCGTCTACGCGAAGAGGCCTGAACCCCTCAGATCCACCACAGGGAGCGTCCGCGGCGCTCCTCCCTCACCTCGTCGTCGACGAAGAGGGAGGGCAGCACGCTGCCGTCCGAGCGGCGCCGGACCCGGTACTGGGCGGTCCCCGCGTCCTCGCTGAGGACCGCGTCGACCACGAAACCCCGGGCCCACCGACGATCGAACCGGGAGCGCACCTCGATCCGCGTACCGGGCTGCATCCGCGGGCATGGTACCCAGCAGATCATGTCGGCCACACACCGAGTTCGTGACGAGGCGGTGAACGGTAACTTCCCCGCCGTGACGTACCCGACACTCCGCCTCGAGCGACGGTGCTGGGAGGCGGGGGATCGGGTCGTCGTCGGGATCGACGAGGTCGGTCGGGGCGCCTGGGCTGGCCCGGTGACAGTGGGGGCGGTGGTCTCGGCGCCCGAGCACGTGCGCGGCATCCGCGACTCGAAGCAGCTCACCCGCGAGGAGCGCGAGCGCGCCGCAGCGGCCGTCCACGGCTGGGCACGGGCGACCGCTCTCGGGCACGCGACGTACGAGGAGTGCGACGCGCTCGGGATGACGCTCGCGCTCCGCACCGCGGCGCGACGGGCGCTGGCGCAGCTCGCGGCGCAGGGCTTCGAGCCCGACCGCATCATCCTCGACGGAAAGTTCGACTACATCGGGCGGCCCGATCTGGTCCGCACGGTCGTGAAGGGCGACGTGACCGTGCTCGCCGTCGCCGCGGCCTCCTGCGTCGCGAAGGTGGCCCGCGACGCGCTCATGGCCGAGGAGGCCGAGCACTACCCGCCGTACGACTTCGAGTCGAACGTCGGCTACCCGGCCCCCCTGCACCAGTGCGCGCTTCGCGCCTACGGGCCGAGCGCGATCCACCGCCGCTCGTGGATCTTCATGGACGGGCTCTGCTGGCGAGGGGTGCCTCCCGCACCGGGCCGGCTCTTCGCGTAGCCTCGTCCCACCCACGCGCGAGGAGGGCGGTCGTTGGTGGATCTCCCGGAGGTGCACGCGCAGGCGCTCGACGCGACCCGGCCGCTCGTCGCCGGCGTCGGCCCCGACCAGTGGACCGCGGCCACACCGTGCGACGACTGGGACGTCCGGGCGCTGCTGAACCATCTGACGAGCGGCAACTTCTGGGTCACGCCGCTCGTCGCGGGGCAGACGATCGAGCAGGTCGGTGATCGGCTCGACGGGGACATCCTCGGCGACGACCCGCTCGCCGCGTACGAGGCGTCGGCGGGGGAAGCCGCGGCGGCGTTCCGCGGTCCGGGCGCGATGGACTCGCCCGTCGCGGTGTCGTACGGCCCCGTGCCCGGGTCGGTGTACTGCGGCCACCGCTTCATCGACGTGCTCATCCACGGATGGGACCTCGCCCGCGCCACCGGGCAGAACACGACGTTGCCACCCGACCTCGTCGAGGCGTGCTTCGAGGTCGTCGAGCCGCAGCGCGAGCTGCTCGAGGGCAGCGGTGAGTTCGGCACGTTCCAGCAGGTCGGGGCGCAAGCCGATCGGCAGACGCAGCTGCTCGCCATCCTCGGACGGCGCGTCTGACCCTCTAGGCTCGCCGCATGGGTCAGGAGATCACCGTGACGGCGCGTCGCGGCGCGTCACCGTCGGTGATGATCTTCGACTGCAACCGCTCCATCACCGGGATGGCGATCGAGCGGTACGCGTCAGTCGACGACACGTCGGGCGGGCGCCCGCCCGACGTGCTGGCGCGGCGGCTCTTCGACCTCGGCGCGACGCGCGTCACCGTCTACTCGAGCGCGGTGACCGTCGAGGCGCCGCCTGAGCGGTGGGGCGAGCTCGAAGGGCAGGTCGAGCACGCCATCCAGCACCTCTTCGGTTACTACGGCGACGAGGCCGGCTGGTCGCCCGATGCGCTGCGCGCCGTCGGCGTCGAGCCCGTGCTGCCCCCGGAGCCCGCCGCCGAGTGACCGACTCGCTGCGCCGGGCCTGGGAGGACCAGGCCGACGCGTGGGCGGCGTGGGCCCGAGCGCCGGGCCACGACATGTTCTGGCACCACACCTGGCCGGAGCTCGCTGCCCTCCTCCCCGAGCCCGCCGACTTGACCCTCGACCTGGGCTGTGGCGAGGGGCGACTCGGGCGAGAGCTGACCGCGCTCGGACACCACGTCGTCGGCTTCGACAGCTCGCCGAGGATGGTCCGCTTCGCCGTTACTCACGCCCAGCCACTGACGGCCGTGCTCGCCGACATCTCGCACCTGCCGGTTCGACGGGGCGCCGCTGACCTCGCGGTCGGGTGCATGTCGTTCCACGACGTCGACGACCTGGCCGGCGCGGTCCACGACGCCGCGGCGGCGCTCCGCCCGGGCGGACGGCTCTGCCTGGCGATCGTGCACCCCATCAACTCGGCGGGGGCGTTCGCCGACCGGACGCCGGACGCGCCGTTCGTGATCCGCGGCTCGTACCTCGACGAGTTCCGGTACAGCGACGACGTCGAGCGCGACGGGTACACGATGACGTTCAACTCGATGCACCGTCCGCTCGAGGCGTACACACGGGCGTTCGAGCACGCCGGGTTGCTGCTCGAGGCGCTGCGCGAGCCGGCCTTCCGGGGGCCGGCGTCGGCCGCCGAGTTCCACGGCTGGGACCGACTCCCGCTCTTCTGTCTCCTGCGCGCCCGCAAGCCCTGATCGGCCGACACCGCCCAGCGATCAGCGTCCTACGAGGGCACGGTTGTGACCGAGGCGGCGCGATCGCGGTGAGTGCTACGAGAGCGAGGCGTCCAGCATCCGCGCGTAGCCGTCGGACAGCTCGAGCAGCGCCTTGCGGCAGTCACCCTGGTAGGCGGGCCCGTGCATCAGAGCGAGCGTGTCGATGTCGAGCTCACTCAGACGCCGGATCGTCGGGGCGGTGGACGGGGTGAGCGCGGTGGGAGCGCCGAAGGACTCGCTCGCGAGTGCGTCGGGGACGATGTCGTCGGTCGTCGTGGCGGTCGCCTCGCCGAACCGGGTGCCGAGGTCTCCGCAGAACAGGGTGCGCGTCACTTCCTCGTAGAGCACGTGCGCGTCCCAGCCGTGCGGAACGTGTGGAGTCTCGACGTTGCGCACCCGCCGGCCGCCCAGGTCCAGCACCTCGCCGTCGTCGAGCGGTCGCGGCGGGCGGTCGGCGAGGTCGTTCACCTGGACCACGCAGGCCAAGGCGCCGTGTGCGATCTGCGCCCGCGGCGCCGCGTCAAGGTACGCGTTCATGGCACCCATCTCGTCCGCTTCGACGTGCCCGAACGTGACCCACCGCAGCCGCTCGAGCGGGACCACGCGGCCGATCGCCTCGGATGTGAGCGGGAACAGCGACCGCAGGCCGGTGTGGAAGAGCAGCGGCTCGTCCGAGCGCACCACGAACTGGTTGAAGACGATGTTGGCGTCGGGCACGTACGTGGAGAGTCGGAAGACGTCGTCGGCGATCTCGTCCAGCTGGGTCTGCATGGTTGGTGTCCTTTCAGGGCCGACGGGGCGACCTCGGCGAGGCACGGGTCGCGGAGCGTGCTGGGTCACGAGCCGCTGAACGGTGCGGTCCAGGCATCCATGGTGTCGGGCCCGCGGTCCCGAGCGAGCGGACCGGCAGCGGGTGCCGCAGCTTGGCGCCAGGGGCACGGAGCCTTTTGCGCATCGAACATGTGTTCGCTATACCAGGGGGATGGTGCTCGTGGCCCTGCCCGCGCGGGATCCCGACGCCCGGGCCCGGCTGGCCGAGCTCGGGGGGCGGGCCCGCCCAGTCGTCCTCGCCCGTGACCGGGCCCTCGACGTCCCGGGCTCGCTCAGCGAGCTGCTGCCCGATGGCCTCGTGCGCGGCTCGGTCGCCGTGGTCGACGGGGTGCCGGGCAGCGGAGCGACGTCCGTCGCCCTGACCCTGTGCGCCGCGGCGACCGGTGTGGGGGAGTGGGCCGCCGCGGTCGACCTCGAGGGCACGCTCGGCGGGGAGGCGGCCGCCGCGGCCGGCGTCGCCCTCGACCGGTTCGTCGTGGCCCGGCGGGTCCCCCCCGCCCGCTGGGCCACGACCGTCGACGTCCTGCTCGACGGGATGAGCCTCGTCGTGGGCGAGGTGCCCCGCCATCTCCGCGTCGGTGACGCCCGCCGCCTCGAGGCCCGCACCCGCGAGCGCGGCGGGGTGCTCGTCGCCCTCACCGGCCCCGCGAGCCGCTGGCCGGCCGGCGCCACGGCGCGGCTGCGGGTCGAAGGGGGCCCGTGGCCGGGGCTCGGCGCGGGGCACGGCCTCCTCTCTTCCCGGTCGCCGCAGGTGCGCGTCGCGGACCACGGGACCCGCGAACGGGTCGGTGTCCTCGCCGGCTGAGCGCACCCTCGGGGTGTGGTGTCCCGACTGGCCGGTCGTCGTCGCCCGGCGTGACGACCCCTCGCGCGACGACCAGCCGGTCGCGATCGTCGAGCCGGGTCCGCACGGGCGGGTCGTGCGCGCCGCGTCGAGCGAGGCACGGGTCGAAGGTGTGCGACGCGGGTTGCGTCGTCGCGAGGCCGAGGCGCGCTGCCCGGGCCTCGTCGTCCTCGACGCCGACCTGGCGGCCGAGGCACGCGCCTTCGAGGTGGTCGCGCGCGCGACCGAGGCGATCACCCCGGGGATCGTCCTCGACCGGCCGGGCACGCTCACGTTCCCGACCCGGGGGCCCTCCCGCTACTTCGGGGGAGACGACGGCCTGTCGCAGCGCGTGCTCGACGCGGTCGCCGGCGTAGGGGTCCCGGACGCGCGTGTCGGCGTCGCCGACGGGCCCTTCGCCGCCGGGCTGGCCGCCCGCGCCGCGCCATCCGGTGGGTCTCACGTCGTCGCGCCAGGCGACACGCCGTCCTTCCTCGCGCCGTGGCCGGTCGCCGTGCTCGAGGCCGACGACCTCACGTCCCTGCTCACCGAGCTCGGGCTGTGGTGCCTCGGTGACTTCGCCCGGCTGCCCCGCGCCGCGGTGATCGCCCGGTTCGGGCCGACCGGCGCGCGCGCTCATCGGCTCGCGCAAGGCCTCGACGAGCACGTCGCCCCACCCGCCCCGCCGCCCCCCGAGCTCGTCGAGACGTGCGAGCTCGACCCGCCGGCCACCCGGTTCGAGGAGGCGGCGTTCGCCGCGAAGGGCCTCGCCGACCGGCTCCTCGAGCGCCTCGCCGCGCTCGGGCTGACGTGCACCCAGGTCGTCGTCGAGGCCGAGACCGAGCACGGCGAGCAGCTCACCCGTCGGTGGCGGCACGAGGGGGCGCTCACCGCCACCGCGCTCGTGACGCGCGTGCGCTGGCAGCTCGACGGCTGGCTCAGTGGTCACACCGAGACCGAGGACGACGGCGTCACCGCCGGGCTCACGATCGTGCGGCTCGCGCCCGACCAGCTCATCCCGGCGACCGGTCGCCAGCTCGGCTTCTGGGGCGGTGACGCCGCCGCGGGGGACCGCGCTGACCGCGCGATCACCCGGCTGCAGGCGGCCCACGGGCCCGACGCGGTCGTCGCCGTCGTGCCCTGCGGGGGCCGGACGCCGGCCGAGCGGGTGCGCTGGGTGCCGTGGGGCGAGCCGCGCGACGACCCGGTCGGCGTCGAGCGCCCGAGCTGGCCCGGCGCGGTGCCCGGGCCCGTCCCGGCCCGGGTCTTCGAGCCCCGGCTCCCCGTCGCGCTGCTCGACCGCGACGGGGCCCCCGTGACGGTCTCGGGCCGCGGGGAGGCGTCGGCCGAACCGGCCCGGCTCGTCGGCGGGCCGCTCGGCACCGCGACCGTCGTCGCGTGGGCCGGCCCCTGGGCCCAGGACGTCCGGTGGTGGGACCGGGTCTGTCGGCGGCGCCGCGCCCTCTGGCAGGTCGTGGCGCGCGGGGAGACGACCGACGTCGCGTGCCTCGTCGTCGTCGAAGCCGGCGAGGCCGGCATCGAGGCGATCTACGACTGAACGTCGATCGCGACCGGGAGGGCCGTGTCGCGCCAGCGGGTGAGGCTCCCGCCGTACCCCGGCTGGTACTTGTCGAACACGACCGCCCGCGCCCGGGCCGCCTCGCCGTCGTCGGCCACGACCCGGGCCCGTCCTCTCCAGACCGTCTCACCGACGCGCAGCGCGACCGTCGGCTCGGCCCGGAGGTTGCGCACCCAGTCGGCCGCGTCGCCGCCGCCCGACATCAGATAGAAGGTGCCCCCCGCGACGGCGAACCAGATCTCGATCTCGTGGGGTCGGCCGGTCCGCCGCCCCCGGGTCGTGAGGTAGCAGAAGGCCTCGCCCGCCACGTCCTCGGGTGCCACGGCCCGATCGTGGCATCGGCCGACCCTCCGCCCGGCGGGGTGAAAGCGCGGATTCGACTGCTAGATCGCGCGGCGACCGACGTTGTCCCTCCTGAGGCCTCCCCGCGAGGCCCGTCGGGCCGCTCGTCGAGGAAGGGAGCCGCGCGTGTCCGCCGACCCGGCTCCCCGGGCCAACCGAGTCCGGCAGCCCCGCGCCGACCGCACCCGCCAGGCGCTGCTTGACGCCGCCTCGGCACTGTGGCGGGAGAAGGGCTACGACGCGGTGGCGGTGAGCGAGATCTGCGCCCGGGCCGGCGTGTCGAAGGGGACGTTCTTCTACCACTTCCCGGCCAAGGAGCACCTGCTCGTCGACCTCGTGGCCGCCGGCGGCACCGAGGCCGTCGCCCGGGCGGTCGACGCGCGGCTTGCCGCGGGCGCGCCGCTGCTCGACGTGCTGGCGACCGCGGTCGCGGTGCTCGCCGAGGCGCAGCGGTACGCGCCGCGCGACCTGCTGAGCCGGGCGACGATGGAGGTGCTGCGCGGCTCGCAGCGCACCCACCACCTCAGCGGCAACGGCCAGCCCGAGCTGCGCGACGTCTACGCCCGCGTGTACATGGAGGCGATCGCGCGCGCCGAGCTGCCGGCGACCTTCGACGCCGTGGAGCTCGGCGCGATCACCAACTGGACGCTCCTCCAGGGCACCATCTTCTGGGCGCTCGGTGTCGTCGGACGCGTCAGCCTCGAGGAGACGCTCTGGCGGCGCGTCCAGCTCGTCGTGCACGGCGCCCGGCTCGCGCGAGTCGAGCCGTGGCGCGTCCCTACCGCCCCGACGCCCGTCCCGTCTTCGCCGCCCGTGTGAACGGGGAGGCGAGCTCGCGCGCGTAGCCGACGGGCGGAATCGGTGAGCACCGAGAGGTCGATGACGTGGGTCGTGGCCGCTCGGGGCCCACGCCGGCGCGGCGACGGCCGAGCACCCACCGCCCATTTGGTGAATCGAACGTACGTTCGATAGCCTCCACGTCCCGGGTGGAGGTCTCGCCGTGTCGTACGCCGAGCTGCATTGCCACACCAACTTCTCGTTCCTCGACGGGGCAAGCCACCCCGAGGAGCTCGTCGACGAGGCGAGCCGGCTCGGCCTCGCCGCCCTGGCGGTCACCGACCACGACGGCCTCTACGGGATTGTCCGGTTCGCGGCGGCCGCCGCCGAGGTCGACCTCCCGACCGTCTTCGGCGCCGAGCTCACCCTCGACGGCGGCCCGCCTCCGAACGGGGTGGCCGACCCGCCGGGCGAGCACCTCGTCGTGCTCGCCGAGGGGCCCCGCGGGCACGCCCGCCTCGCCCGGGCGATCAGCGCGGGGCAGCTCGCGGGGGAGAAGGGTGCGCCACGCTTCACGCTCGAGGGGCTCGCCGACGCGGCCCGGGCCGGCGTGCACGCCAGCGGCGGTCGGACGAGCGGCGCGAACGACGCGTGGATGATCCTGACCGGTTGCCGCAAGGGCTCGGTGCCCGGCGCGCTGCTCCGCGACGGCCCGGCCGCGGCCCGCCGTGCCCTCGAGCGCCTCGTCGCCGCGTTCGGGCGGGACCGGGTGCTCGTCGAGCTCTGGGACCACGGGGATCCGCTCGACCGGCACCGCAACGACGCGCTCGCCGCGGTCGCGGCCCGCGCCGGGGTGGAGGTCGTCGCGACGAACAACGTCCACTACGCGACGGCCCAGCACCGGCCGCTCGCCACCGCGCTCGCCGCGATCCGGGCCCGGCGTTCTCTCGACGAGATCGACGGGTGGCTGCCCGCATCACCGCTCGCCCAGCTGCGCCGCCCGGCGGAGCAGGCGCGCCGGTTCGCCCGCTGGCCTGGCGCGGTCGAGCGCACCTTCGACGTCGCCCGCCAGTGCGCGTTCGACCTGCGCCTCGCCGCCCCCGACCTGCCCGACCTCGACGTGCCGCCAGGGCACACCGACATGTCGTGGCTGCGCGAGCTCACCCGGCGCGGCGCGGCGCTGCGCTACCCGTCGAGCCACCCGCAGCACCCGCTGGCGCAGCGCCAGCTCGCCTACGAGCTCGACGTGATCGAGCAGCTCGGGTTCCCCGGCTACTTCCTCCTGCTCGTCGAGATCGTGTCGTTCTGCCTGCAGCACGACATCTACTGCCAAGGTCGCGGCAGCGCTGCGAACAGCGCCGTCTGCTACGCGCTCGGGATCACGAAGGCCGACGCGGTCGCGCTCGGGCTGCTCTTCGAGCGGTTCCTCTCCCCCGAGCGGGACGGTCCCCCCGACATCGACCTCGACATCGAGCACCAGCGGCGCGAGGAGGTGATCCAGTTCCTCTACGAGCGGTACGGGCGCGACCGGGCGGCGCAGGTCGCCAACGTGATCACCTACCGGCCCCGCTCCGCGCTGCGCGAGATGGCGAAGGCCGTCGGACTGTCCCCCGGGCACGCCGACGCGATCACGAAGTGGGTCGACCGGTGGCGGTCCCGCGACGAGGCGTTCGACGACGTCACCGCGTCCGACGGGCCACCCGTCCCCGCGCTCGTGCTCGATCTCGCCCGCCAGGTCCTCGACTACCCGCGGCACCTCGGCATCCACTCGGGCGGGATGGTGATGGCCGACCGCCCGCTCGTCGAGTTCTGTCCGGTCGAGTGGGCCCGCATGGAGAACCGCTCGGTGCTCCAGTGGGACAAGGACGACTGCGCCGCCGCGGGGCTGGTGAAGTTCGACCTCCTCGGGCTCGGCATGCTCACCGTGCTGCACCTCGCGGTCGACCTCGTGCGCGGGCACGAGGGCACCGACGTCGACCTCGCCACGATCCCTCAGGAGGACGAGGTCTACGACCTGCTCTGCGCGGCCGACACGGTCGGCGTGTTCCAGGTCGAGAGCCGCGCCCAGATGGCGACCCTCCCGCGCCTGCGGCCCCGCACCTTCTACGACCTCGTCGTCGAGGTCGCGCTCATCCGCCCGGGGCCGATCCAGGGCGGCTCGGTGCACCCGTACCTGCGCCGCCGTAGCGGCGACGAGCCGGTCACCTACCCGCATCCCGTCCTCGAGCCCTGCCTGAAGAAGACCCTCGGCGTGCCGCTCTTCCAGGAGCAGCTCATGCAGATCGCCATCGACGCCGCCGGGTTCAGCCCGGGCGAAGCCGACCGGCTCCGCCAGGCGATGGGCTCGAAGCGGTCGAGGACGCGGATGGCCGCGATGCGCGAGCGCCTCCTGGCGGGGATGGCCGAGCGGGGGATCACCGGGGAGACGGCGGACGAGATCGCCCGCAAGCTCGAGGCGTTCGCCGACTTCGGCTTCCCCGAGAGCCACTCGGTGAGCTTCGCCTACCTGGTCTACGCCAGCGCGTGGCTGAAGCGCCGCTACCCCGCGCCGTTCGCGTGTGCGCTGCTGAACGCGCAGCCGATGGGCTTCTACTCGCCGCACACCATCATCCGCGACGCGATCCGTCACGGTGTCCAGGTCCTCGGACCGTGCGTCCACGCCTCCCGGCGCGACTGCACGTTGGAGGAGCGCACACCCGACGCCGGTCCCCTCGGCTACCCGCGCCCGGGCTGGTATGCCGACCCGTCCCCGCACGCCGTGCGGATCGGTCTGCGCTACGTCCGCGGGCTGAGCGACCGGCTCCTCGACCGGATCGACGAGGCGCGCGCCGAGCGGCCCTTCACCGACCTGGAGGACTTCACCCGTCGCACCGGCGCGACGGTCGACGCCCTCGAATCGCTGTCGAGCGCGGGCGCGTTCGACGGCTTCGGCGTCACGCGACGGGCCGGGCTCTGGGCGGCCGGCGGTCTGCGCGACGCGCGGCCGGACACGCTGCCCGGCGTCGTCACCGGGATCGACGCGCCCCCGCTGCCCGGCATGAGCGAGATCGAGTCGACCGCGGCCGACCTGCGCTCGACGGGCATGTCGGCCGCCCGCCACCCGACCGAGTTCGTCCGCGCCGAGCTGGACGCCGCCGGGGTGCTCACCGCCGAGGGTCTGCGCGACCGGCCCGACCGTGCCGCCGTCGAGGTCGCAGGAGTCGTCACACACCGCCAGCAGCCCGAGACGGCGCGCGGCGTCGTCTTCCTCAACCTGGAGGACGAGACCGGCCTCGTGAACGTGATCTGCATCCCCACCGTCTGGGAGCGGTACCGGCGGGTGGCTCGCACCGCCCCGGCGCTGCGCATCCGCGGCCGGCTCGAGCGGGAGCAAGGTGTCATCAACCTGCTCGCCCAGCACATCGAAGCCCTCTCGCTCACCCCGGCCGCGCACCTGCGCTCACGCGACTTCCACTGACGACCGACGTCACGCCGACGACATCCCGGCGGTGACGTCGGTCTTGCTGGCTGATGCCTCGGTACGCTGCTGGCGTGGTTCGGGTCGAGGGCGCGCTCGCGGCGCCTGCGGCCGAGCGGGAACGATTGACGGGTCCGAGGACACTCGCGATCGACATCGGTGGGACGGGCATCAAGGCGTCGGTCCTCGATGCGGAAGGCCGGAAAATCGTTGACCGGGTCCGTACCAAGACGCCGTACCCCTGTCCGCCCCGGGTTCTCATCCGTGCACTCGACCGGCTGACCTACGAACTGCCGCGCTGGGACCGGGTGTCGGTGGGCTTTCCTGGGTTTGTCCGGGCGGGTCGAGTGCTCACCGCGCCCAACCTCGCGACCAAGCGCGGACCGGGAACCGCGCTCTCGCGCAAGCTGGTGGAGGCGTGGGCGGGTTTCCCGCTGGGGGCTGAGCTTGAGGGGCGGCTCGGGAAGCCGACGCGCCTGTTCAACGATGCGGACATGCACGGCCTCGCGGTGATCTCCGGTGAAGGCCTCGAGCTGGTGCTCACGCTCGGCACGGGGCTCGGCACCGCAGTCTTTCTCGACGGTTCGCCCACTCCGCATCTGGAACTTGCCCTCATGCCATTCCGGGGGCGCGGCACGTTTCAGGAGGAGCTGGGGAACCGTGCTCGTCAACGCATTGGAAACCGCCGCTGGAGTAAGCGGGTACTCGAGGCGGTCGAGATGTTCGACGCGGTTCTACACATAGACCGGCTCTATGTCGGCGGTGGCAACGCACGAAAGCTCACGGTCGATCTCGGACATCGCGTCGAGCTCATCGACAACGCCGCAGGCATTCTCGGAGGCATCAAACTTTGGGAGCTCGAGCACGTCTAATGCGAGTCGCGGAGCGCATGCGACGTTCATGAACGCCGTCGCGGCCGGCCGACTCGATGCACAGCCCGGCCTCTGACGCGGAGGTGCTCGATGGGCGAGCGCCTCGGCTACCGTCCACTCGATGACCGCGCCGGTGCCCACCGCCGCGGGCGTGCCTGCGGACCACGAGACACCACCGACAGGGCTCACCAGCGCGGAGGTCGAGGACCGCGTCGCGCGCGGCCTCACCAACCACAGCGCGGAGCACACGAGCCGCTCCTACGCCGAGATCCTGCGGGCCAACGTCTTCACCCGCTTCAACGCCATCCTCGGCACGATGTTCGCGGTCGTGCTGTTCGTCGGCCAACCACAAGACGGGCTCTTCGGCCTGGTGATCGTCGCCAACGCGCTGATCGGCATCATCCAGGAGATCCGAGCGAAGCGCACGCTCGACGCGCTCGCCGTCCTGAGCGCCCCCCGGGCACGCGTCACGCGCGACGGCAGGCCGCGCGACATCCCGGTCGATGACGTTGTCCTCGACGACCTCTGCGAGCTGCGCACCGGCGACCAGGTGCCCGCCGACGGGGTGGTGCGCCGTGCTGAGGGGCTCGAGATCGACGAGTCCCTGCTGACTGGCGAGTCCGACCCGATCGAAAAGGCGCCCGGCACCCAGGTTCTGTCCGGCGCCATCGTCGTGGCGGGCGCCGGCGCCTTTCAGGCCACCGCCGTCGGCGCTGACGCCTACGCCCGCAAGCTCGCGGCGGAGGCGCGCCAATTCCAGCTCGCCCGTTCGGAGCTGATGGACGGCATCAACCTGCTGCTGCGCCTCATCCAGTACGCGCTGTTCCCCGTGTCGGCGTTGCTGCTGTGGCAGCAGCTGCGGACCGACTCGGTGTCGGGCGCGCTCACGAGCACGGTGGCGGGCGTCGTCGGGATGGTGCCCGAGGGGCTCGTGCTCCTCACGAGCTTGGCGTTCGGGATCGCCGCGGTGACGCTCGCCCGTCGCAAGGTTCTCGTGCAGGAGCTGCCCGCCGTCGAGGGCCTCGCCCGCGTCGATGTCGTCTGCCTCGACAAGACCGGCACGCTCACCGAGGGCGACGTCGTGTTCGACCGCTACGAGTCCGTGGGCGGTGAGCACGGCGGTGACGTGCGCGCCGCGCTCGGCGCGCTCGCCGACGACCCGAATCGCAACGCCACGCTCGCCGCCATCGGGGCCGCGATGCCCGCGCCGGAGGGCTGGGCGCGCCGCGCCGCGACGCCGTTCTCGTCGGCGCGCAAGTGGAGCGCGGCGACGTTCGCCGACCACGGGACGTGGGTGCTCGGCGCACCCGAGATGGTCTTGCCGGACGCTGGGGCCGACGACACCGTGCGCGCTCGCGCCAACGACCTGGCGTCCCAAGGTGTGCGCGTGCTCGTGCTCGCCCACAGCCAGGCGACGCTGGACGGAGAGGCGCTGCCGTCGCCCCTCCAGGCCGTGGCGCTCGTCGTTCTCGAGGAGCAGATCCGACCGGACGCCGCCGACACGCTCGCCTACTTCGCTGCGCAGGGCGTGGCGCTGAAGGTCATCTCAGGTGACAACCCGCGCACGGTCGCGGCGGTCGCGGGGCGCGTCGGGCTACCCGGAGCCGACGCGCCGGTTGACGCGCGCGAGCTTCCCGAAGACCCGGCCGAGCTCGCGGACGTGCTCGAGACGCACACCGTGTTCGGGCGGGTGACGCCCCAGCAGAAGCGCGTCTTCGTCCACGCCTTGCAGTCCCGCGGCCATGTCGTCGCGATGACGGGGGACGGCGTCAACGACGCGCTCGCGCTGAAGGACGCCGACATCGGCGTGGCGATGGGCTCGGGTGCGGCCGCGACCCGCGCCGTCGCGAAGCTCGTGCTGCTCGACAGCCGATTCGCCACCTTGCCCGGGGTCGTCGCCGAGGGTCGCCGCGTGATGGCGAACATCGAGCGGTCGGCGAACCTGTTTGTGAACAAGACCGTGTACGCGGTCGTCATTGCCGTGGTCGTGGTCCTCGCCGACTGGCATTACCCGTTCCTTCCCCGCCACCTCACGATCATCAGCGACTTCACGATTGGGATCCCTGGCTTCTTCCTGGCGCTCGCCCCGAACACGCGCCGATACATCCCCGGATTCATCCGCCGCGTGCTGCGGTTCTGCCTCCCCGCTGGCGTCGTGGTCGGGGGCGCGGCGCTCATCGCGTACGGCGTCGCCTTCTACGGGAACAACCAGTCGCTGACGGAATCGCGCACGACCGCGACACTGGTTGTTGCCGTGATCGCCCTGTGGGTCCTCGTCGTCTTCGCTCGGCCGATCAACTGGTGGCGGGGCCTGCTCGTGGCGGCCATGATCGCCGCCGTCGCAACCATCGTCGCCGTTCCTGCGTTCCGCAGCTTCTTCGCGCTGGAGCTGCCCAGCGGCCACGTCCTCTGGCAGGCGGCGCTCATCGCCGCCGTCGGCGTCGTGCTCGTGGAGCTCATCTGGCGCGTCACGCGCCTGCTCGACCGGGAAGCGCGTGTGGCGGCACCGGCGACGGCATCCGTCGAGGGTGCGCCGGCACGCCGCTGACCCGGGCGGGACGCTGTGCGGCCATCGGCGGGTCCACGGAGGCCCTCGCCGCGTACGCCCCTGGCGCCCGCGAGGTCGACGACCCGGCGGGGTTGCTCCAGTGCGACATCGCGGTCGCGGTCGAGCCGGTGTCAACTCGCGCCACGTCGCCCGAGCCCTGCGTGTGTTTCCCCACCATCGCTGGTTGCCGTCGCAGACGCCGGGACTCGTGCTCTGGACCTCGCAGCGCTGAAGGGCGTGCGCCGCCCCGTCACACCGCGGCGCCCACCAGGGTGCCGATCGCCCAGGTGGCGAGCATCGCCAAGGCGCCGCCGGCGAGGACTCGCAGCGTGGCGCGGCGGACGGACGCCCCACCGAACCGACCGGCAAGCGCACCCGTGCCGGCGAGAAGCCCGAGCGCGACCGCCGCGATGACGGGCACGCGGGCCGCGCTCGGCGTCGCGAGCGCGGCCGCTAGCGGGAGCGCCGCGCCCAACGAGAAGCTGAGCGCCGAGCTCGACGCCGCCTGGAGCGGAGTGGCGAGGCCTGCGCCGGTCATCCCGAGCTCGTCGCGGAGGTGGGCGCCGAGCGGGTCGGCCTCCATGAGCTGGCCCGCGACCTGGCGCGCGAGCGCCTCGTCGAGGCCGCGGCGTTGGTAGATCTCCTGGAGCTCGGCACGCTCGATCTCGGGATTCGTGAGGATCTCGCGGCGCTCGCGGGCGATGTCGGCGCGCTCGGTGTCGTGCTGCGAGCTCACCGACACGAACTCGCCGACGGCCATCGACATCGCTCCCGCGACGAGCGCAGCAGCGCCCGCGACCGCGATCTCGGTGCGTGACGAGGTCGCCGCAGCGACCCCGATCAGGATGCTGCCGACCGAGACGATCCCGTCGTTCGCGCCGAGCACCGCGGCCCGCAGCCAGCCGACTCGGGCGTACCGGTGCCGCTCGACGTGGTGGGTCCGCATGCTGCTCCTCACGGCGACGCGCCCGCGCCAGGCGCGGCGCGCGGAGCCGCGGTGTTGAGGATACCGACCGCTTCCCGGCGCACCCCGGGACCCCGGCGGTGATCGAACGCTACGATTCGGGGCGACACCGGGGGGAAGCCGATGGCGCTCGACACCCAACCGACCGACACCGAGCTGCGCGACCAGACGCTGGCGTTCCTGCGAGCCGAGCTGCCCGCGGGCTGGACGGACGCCGTCGACGCCGGCGACGAGGCGCGCTTCGCCGAGCTGCGCCACGAGCTCAACTACCGCGACTGGTGCCGACGCCTCGGGGAGGCCGGCTACGCCACCCCGACGTGGCCCGCGGAGTACGGCGCAGGCCTGTCGCTCACGCCCGGGCAGGCGAAGCACGTCAACGAGGTGCTCAGCCACTACCGCGTCCCCCGGCCGTTCAACATCATCGGGATCGGCATGGGCGGCCCGACGGTGATCACGTGGGGGACTGAGGAGCAAAAGCACCGGCTGCTGCGCGGCCTCGCCACGAACGAGGAGATCTGGTGCCAGCTCTTCAGCGAGCCCGGCGCCGGCTCGGACGTCGCGGGCCTCTCGACGCGCGCCGAGCGCGACGGCGACGAGTGGGTTGTGCACGGCCAGAAGGTGTGGACGACGCTCGCCCACATCTCCCGCTGGGGCATGCTGCTCGCTCGCACCAACCCGGACGTCCCGAAGCACAAGGGCCTCAGCTACTTCGTGCTCGACATGCACGCGCCCGGCGTCGAGGTCCGACCCCTCGTGCAGATCACGGGCGACGCCGAGTTCAACGAGGTGTTCTTCGAGGGGGTCCGCATCCCCGACTCGATGCGCGTCGGGCCCGAGGGGGAGGGCTGGCGCGTCGCGATCACGACGCTCATGAACGAGCGCGTCTCGCTCTCCGGGGCCGGGTCACTCGCCGGCGACGCGGTCGGCGGGAGCCCGATCGACATGCTCATCAAGCGCCACCGCCCCGTGACGGATCAGCTGCAGCGCCAGCGGCTCGCGCAGCTGTACATCGACGGGCGGCTCATCCGGCTCAACAACCAGCGCGCCGCGGACAAGCGCCGCAGCGGCGCCGAAGCCGGGCCCGAGGGCTCGATCACCAAGCTCATGCAGGCCGAGTACAACCAGCGGCTCCAGAAGCTCGCGGTCGACCTCGAGGGCTCAGGTGGGGTGGCGTGGGAGCCGACCGGCGCGTCCCGCCCCGAGGGCCCCCTGGCGTACATCGGCGGCATGGGCGAGGACCGTCCGGCGATCGCGCGCGGCTTCCTGCGGTCCCAGGCGAACACCATCGAGGGCGGGACGTCGAACGTGATGCGCAACATCCTCGGGGAACGGGTCCTCGGCCTCCCGAAGGAGCCCGACAACTCGCGGGACCTGGCGTGGAAGGACGTGCCCCGCTCCGTCTGATGGCGCGCCCACTCGACCGGTTCCTGCGCCGCCGTGGAGCGAGCGCGGACGAGATCACCGAGGCGAGGCGCAACGGCTACCTGACGCTGCTCGCGCTCGACCGCAGCCTCATCCCCGGCGCGCGGAAGTACACGCAGGCGGAGGTCGCGGCGCAGGCCGGCACCGACGTCGAGACGGCCCGCGCGGTGTGGCGCGCCATCGGGTTCCCCGATCTGCCCGCCGAGCTGCGGGCGTTCACGGACGCCGACGCCGCGGCCCTCCGCGGCTTCCTCGCCCGCGTGGCGAACCCGTGGCTCTACTGGACCCCCGACCAGGCGCTCGCCCAGGCGCGGATCACGAGCTCGGCGCTGGCGCGCATCGCCGACGCGGAGAGCGACGACCTCGTCCGTTCGATCACCGCGGCGCGCCAGGACGGCTTGGGCGACGAGGCGATCGCCGAGTTGATCGCCAAGCGCCTCGACTACGACGAGGTCGCCCGCCTCCTCGACCACGCCCACCGGCTGCAGGTCCGCGCCGCGCTCTGGCGCAAGCTCGCCGGCAGCGACCCGGAGGCGCCGGGGACGGTCGACGCCACGGTCGGTTTCGTCGACCTCGTGGGCTACACGTCGCTCGCCGAGGGACTCGACGACGCCGAGCTCGGCGATCTCGTCGAGCGCTTCGCCGCCCTGGCCCACGAGACGGTCGTCAGCGCGGGTGGCCGGATCGTCAAGACGATCGGCGACGAGGTGATGTTCATCGCCGACCGGCCCGAGACGGGCGCGCGCATCGCGCTCGACCTGAGCGCCGCGTCGACCCGCGACCCCGTCCTGCCGCAAGCCCGCGCCGGGCTCGCCACAGGCCCGGTGCTGTCGCGGGAGGGCGACTACTTCGGCGCGGTCGTCAATCTCGCGAGCCGCCTCACGCGCCTCGCCTTCCCCGGCACGGTGTTGGTGTCGAGCGAGGTCGCCGCCGCGCTCACGGGCGACGACGCGTTCCGGCTCCGGCGGATCGCCCGCCAGCGGGTCCGCGGCATCGGCCGCCTCCAGGTGTTCCGGCTGGACCCGGCACCGGTCCCGACCGCGTGATCAGGGGCGACAGCGCAGCCCGACGCGGGGGAGCACGCGGCCGGTGAAGTAGGCGTCGACCGCGTCGTCGATGCACGGGATCCCCTTCCCGTACCCGGCGTGCTCGGTGCTGACGAGCGTCAGGAGCCGTGACCCCGCGATGCGCTGTTGCAGATCGACCGCCCCGTTGTAGGGCGTCGCGGGGTCGTTCGTCGTGCCGACGATGACGATGGGCGGCGTCCCGGACACGTGCACGTCACCGACCCGCTCCGCCACGGGCGGCTCGGGCAGCCGCGGGTCGCAGCCGAGCGGCGTCGCGGCGAGGAAACCACCGAAGATCGGGAACTCTTGCGAGTACGACTCGTACGTCGCGACGTAGTCGTTGAAGGACTGCAGTGGGTCGAAGCGGTCGTCGCAGCGGATGGCCTCGAGTGCCTCCTGGAGGTCGTCGTAGTGGCCGTTCGCGTCCCGGCCGGTCAGCGTGTCGGCCAGCTCGGCGATCCCGTCGCCGATCCCGTGGTCGACGCTGGCGAGCGCCGACGCGAGGAACGGCCAGCCGACCTTCCGGTCGTAGAGGCCGCCGGCGAGCGCCAGGTAGAAGAGCGTGGCGCCCGCCTGCCGTCCGTCGGTCACGGGGACAGTGAGCCCGTTCTCGAATCGCTGTTGCAGCGCGGCGAGCGCCGCCTGCGGGTCGCCACCATGGTGGTAGGGGCACTTGGCGTTGGCCGCGCAGTTGGCGAGGAACGCGTCGAGGGCCTGCTCGAAGCCCTCGGCGTTGTCGTGCAGCTCGGCCGCCGCGGTCGACGAGAGATCCACCGCCCCGTCGAGCACCATCGCCCGCACCCGGGTCGGGTACATCTGGGCGTACACGGCGCCCAGCACCGTGCCGTACGAGTAGCCGAGGTACGTCAGCTTCGGATCGCCCAGCGCGGCCCGCAGCGCGTCCAGGTCGCGGGCCGTGTTGCGCGTCCCGACGTCCGCCAGCCAGGAACCCTGGGCGTTGATGCACGCCTGGACGAGGTCGACGGGCCCGTTCGTGCCGGCGTAGAAGCTCTGGAGCTGCGACTGGTTCTTCGGCGTCGGGCTCTGGGCCAGCACCTGGTCGTAGGTCGCGTCGCTCACGCACGCGATCGGTCGTGACGTCCCCGTGCCCCGGGGATCGAAGCTCACGATGTCGAAGCGGTCGCGGACCGCGGCGGGCAGGCTCGCCTCGCCGCCTTGGCGCAGCGATTCGGCGCCCGGGTCTCCGGGCCCGCCGAAGTTCACGACGAGCGACCCGATCCGCTCGCCCGGCTGCGACGCCCGGTGCCGGCTCACCGCCAGCGCGACCTGCGGGCCGCTCGGCTGGCTCCAGTCGACGGGGACGGACAGCGTGGCGCACTGGAAGCCGCCGCCGCAGCCCTTCCACGTCAGCGCGCCGCTCGGTGCGGGCGACGTGACGGCGGACGAGGTCGTCGGCATCCCGACGGTGAGCAACGCAGTGATGGCGCCGAGCGCGCTGAGCAAGAGCGCCGGGCGACGGAACACGGGCCGACCTTATCGACCGGTCCGGGCGACCCATCGGCAAGGTAACTTCGGGTGCGATGACCCCGACGGATCGTGACGGTGAGCGGCTCGCGCTCCTGACCGTGCACGCTCACCCCGACGATGAGGCGTCGAAGGGCGCCGCGACCGTCGCCCGCTACCACGACGAAGGCGCGTGGTGCGTGCTCGTGTGCTGCACCGGCGGCGAGGCGGGCGACATCTTGAACAAGGGCGTCGACACGCCCGAGGTGCGTGCCCGGCTCGCCGAGGTGCGCGTCGAGGAGCTCGAGGCGAGCGTCGCGGCCATCGGCTACGACGAGCTGCGCTGGCTCGGCTACCACGACTCGGGGATGCCCGACACCGAGACGAACGCGCGCCCGGACAACTTCGCGAACGCGCCGCTCGACGAGGCGGTCGGCCGGCTCGTGGGGATCATCCGGGCGACGCGCCCGCAGGTCATCGTGACGTACGCCGACGACCGCCGGTTCTACCCGCACCCCGACCACATCCGGGTCCACGAGATCTCGGTGCCGGCGTTCGAGGCGGCCGGTGACCCGACGCGGTACCCGGACGCGGGGCCGGCCTGGCAGCCGTCGAAGATGTACTACACGGGCTTCTCGCTGCGGCGGGTGAAAGCCCTCCACGACGCGTACCTCCGTCAGGGGGAGGAGAGCCCGTACGCCCGCTGGTTCGAGCGCGACTTCCCCGACAACGACGACCGGTTCACGACCTTCGTCGACGTCGGCCCGTGGCTCGGCCGGCGACGCGACGCGCTGCTGGCGCACCGCACCCAGGTCGACCCCGACGGGTTCTGGATGCGCCTCTCCGACGACACGATCCGCGACGTCTTCCCGTGGGACGAGTACATCCTCGCCCGCTCGACGGTTGGCTGGCCGGCCAAGGGTGACGACGAGCACGACCTCTTCGCCGGGGTGCGCGCCTCGGAGCGGCCGGCGGAGCGCGTCGATACACTCCCGCGGCCCTGACCAAGAGGAGACTGCCGTGCCGAAGTACCTCAGCCAGGAGTGGCTCGACGAGGCCCGCGCCCTCGCGAAGGACCAGCCCGAGCGCCCGGGGGCGAGCGCCACGATGCAGTTCGTGGTGACCGGCGGGCCCGAGGGGGACGCGAAGTACTACTGGGTGCTCCAGGACGGCGTGCTCGCCGAGGCCTCGGTCGGCGAGCTGCCCGACGCCGAGGTCACGATGACGACGAGCTATCCGGATTCGGTGGCGATCCAGAAGGGCGAGCTCGACGCGAACGCGGCCTTCATGCAGGGCAAGACGAAGGTCACGGGCAACATGGGCAAGCTCATGCAGCTCATGCCGCTCACGATGTCTCCCGAGTACAAGGTGCTGCAGGAGAAAGTGCGGGCGATCACCGAGTACTGAGCGCGTCAGGCGGCGCGCTGGAGCTCACGCAGCTCCCGGTAGCCGATGAGCGTGGCGCCGGCCCGGTCGAGCAGGTCCGGCAGCGACGGGTCCTCGCAGAGGAACGCGTGGTCCTCGACGCGGCCCGCCCAGTCGGGGTGTGACGCGCGGAGCTCGTCGGCGTCGACCGCCGGGTGCAGGTACACCTCGGTCACGCCGGGTCGGAGGTCGAACAGCGCCCGCTCGATGTGCTTACGCGCGCCGACACCGGTGTAGAAGACGAAGTGGTCGGGATACACGACGCCCTCGGCGCTCGTGAGGTCCCGGTACGGGAACCCGACGATGCGCTCGCCCCCCGCCGGGCCCATCCGCAGCGGGAGCGCGAAGTCGAGCGCCAGCTCGAGGTACACGCCGAAGAAGTCGGCGCGCAGCTGGAGCGTGCCCATGTGGCTGTCCAGGTGGCTCACGTCGAAGCCCCACAGGATCGCCCGCTCGATCTGGGCGCGCAGCTCGCGGCGGACCTCCTCCAGGTCGGCGTGGTCCCAGGTGTCCTCGATCGTGCGGGGGAAGCCGCCGTCGCCATCGAGCAGGCTCGGGCCGTGCGTGATGGGCGACCACCGGTAGGTCTCCCACTCCGAGTTCAGCGTGAGGTGGACGCCGACGTCCTCGCCCCGGTACTGCGCGGCGGCGTCCCGGGCCCAGGGGCACGGGACCATCAGCGTCGCGCTCGTGCCCAGCCCGTTGCGCAGTGCGTCGTACACGCCGACGTTCGCCGACCGGGAGGAGCCGAGATCGTCGCAGTTGATGATGACCAGCCGGGCGTCGGGCGGATAGCCGAGCTGTTCGACCAGCGAAGGGTGCTCCGCGGGGGCCACGGCCCGAAGGCTACGTCAGGCGCTCGAGGATGGTGCCGGTCCCGAGCCCGCCGCCGCAGCACATGGTCACGAGGCCGAACTGCCCGTCGGCGCGCTCGAGCTCGTGCAGCGCGGTCGTCACGAGCCGTGCTCCGGTCGCGCCGACCGGGTGGCCGATCGCGATCGCGCCCCCGTTCGGGTTCACCCGCTCGGGGTCGGGGTGCAGCTCGCGCTCCCACGCCAGCACGACCGAGGCGAACGCCTCGTTGATCTCGACCGTGTCGAAGTCGTCCATGCGCATGCCGGTCCGGGCGAAGAGGCGCTGCGTCGCGTCGATCGGTCCGGTGAGCATCAGCACCGGATCGACGCCGACGAGGCACTGGTCGACGACGCGGGCCCGGGCGTGGAGCCCGAGCTCCGTCGCGCGGTCGGCCGACGCGAGCAGGACAGCGGCCGCGCCGTCGGTGATCTGCGACGACGTCCCGGCGGTGTGGACGCCGTCGGGTCGCGCCACGGGCTTCAGCGCGGCGAGCGCTTCGAGCGAGGTCTCGCGAAGGCCCTCGTCCCGCGCCACGTGGTGCGTCGTGCCCGTCGGCTTCCCGTCCTCGAGGTCGGGGGCGTCGAAGGGCAGCACCTCCCGCTCGAATCGACCCTCCGCCCACGCGGCTTGGGCGCGCTGCTGGGACTGCAGCCCGAAGCGGTCGCAGTCCTCCCGGCTGATTCCCCACTTCTCGGCAATCCGCTCGGCGCCCTCGAACTGCGACGTGTACTCGAAGCGCTCGAAGTAGGGCTTGGGGAGCGGCCGGCCGGGGCCGTTCGACACGGCGACGCCGAGGGGCACGCGGCTCATCGACTCGACGCCGCACGCCAGGGCGACGTCCACGACGCCGGCCGCGATGAGCGCCGCGGCGAGGTTCGTCGCCTGCTGTGACGACCCGCACTGCGCGTCGACGGTCGTCGCTGCTACCTCGATCGGCAGCCCCGCGGTGAGCCACGCCGACCGAGCGATGTCGAAGGTCTGCTCGCCCGTCTGGGTCACGCAGCCGCCGATCACCTGGCCGACCGCGCTCGGGTCGATGCCCGCGCGCTCGACCGTCTCGCGCTGGACCGCGCCGAGCAGCTCGACGGGGTGGACGCTCGCGAGCCCGCCGTTGCGGCGCCCGAGCGGCGAGCGCACAGCTTCGATGACGACGACGTCGGTGCCTGCCATGGGGGCGATCGTATCGGCCCTCTACGCTCGCCGCCGTGGGCCGCGCACGCGCTCGTGTCATCGGTCTCGCGCTCGTGCTCACGTTCGCCACGGCGGCCTGCTTCGGCGGTGGCGGCGGGTCGGCCACGCCGACGAGCACGACGTCGCCGGGAAACGGTCCCGGCTGCCAGTTCATCGTGGCGAGCGAGGCGAAACGCGAGACCGTCCCGATCATCAACCAAGCCGTCTTCCTCGACAACGCGGGCGGCGTCCCGACCGTCTGCTACGACGACATCACGTTCTCGTTCGCGCCGGGAGGGGACGGCGACCTCCCGCCGGCGTACACGGTGCAGTACGTGCCGTTGAACGCGCCGGAGGTCCAGAACACCTCGACGGCATCGCTGACCGGTGTGAAGGCCGTGCTCGAGGTCGTGATCCATCCAGCGTCGGACACCAACGCCGGCGACTTGACCTACAAGGGCAACCTGCGGCTCGCCCTGCAGACGATGAACCACACGCTGATCGTCGAGTACCTAAACAAGCTGCCCCAGCCGTCGCCCGACCCGAACCAATCCCAGGTCGTGTGGCTCATCGGGCTCGACGCGAAGCGGCCGTTCACGACCGACGCGGCCAACGGCCCGCCACGCGTCAGCGTCCTCGTGATGAACTAAGGATTGACGAGCACGATCTTGCCGAGTTTCCCGCCGGCCGCGAACCGCTCGTAGGCGGCCGTTGCCTCCTCCATCGGCACGATCGCCTCGACGGGCACCCGCACCTGGCCCGCCTCGAGCAGCGGGAGCACCTGGCTCGCCACGAGCTGCGCGGCGCGCGCCTTGCCCTCGAGCGGACGACCGCGCAGCGTCGATCCGTGGATCCGCCCCCGCGCTCCCATGAGCGCCAGCAGGTTCACGTCCGCGTGCGGCCCGCCGCCCACCCCGACCACCACGATTCGACCGTCTGCGGCGAGCGCCTCGAGGTCGCCGGGCAGGTTCGGGCCGCCGACCACTTCGAGCACCACGTCGTAGGGCCCGCGCGCGACCGCATCCTCGGGCGCGATCACCTCGACGGTGCCGCACGCCGCGCCCAGCTCGGCGACCTCGTCGCGCCGCGCCGCGCTGCGCACGGTCGCGACGACGCGCGCGCCGGCCCGCGCCGCGAGCTGGAGCCCCGCGACTCCGACGCCGCCCGCGGCACCCTGGACGAGCACCCGCTCGCCGATCGTGAGCCGGCACTGGGTGAACAGGGCGTCGTGAGCCGTCGTGAACACCTCCGGGAAGCCGCCGGCCTCGGGCCACGGCACGTGCGCGGGTACCGGCAGGGCGAGGCGCTCGTGCACGATCGCCCGCTCCGCCTGGCCGCCTCCGCCCACAACCGCCATGACGCGATCCCCGGCCCCGAAGCGCTGGCACGCGATCCCCGCGGCGAGCACGACGCCCGCGAGTTCGAGCCCGGGGATCTCCGCGGGGGAGCCCGGCGGCGCGGGGTAGAGGCCCTGGCGCTGCAGCAGGTCGGCCGCGTTCACGCCGGCGGCCCGCACGTCGACGAGCAGCTCGTCGTCGCCGGGAACCGGGTCGGGGTGCTCACGCCAGCGCAGGGCGCCCTCAGCCACGGTCACGGCGTGCACGAGGCGGTCAGGTTAGGGCTGTCGTAGCGGGGCGGTACCGTCCCGACGTGGCCGACGACGACGGGCTCGTCATCCTCGACGAGGACGGGGAGGAGCTCCACCTCGGCGACGACGAGGCCGCGACGCTGCTCACCCTGGCTCGGGGCTTCGACGCGGCCACGGTGTCGGCGTGCCCGTCGTGCCGGAGCCGAGTCCTGGCCTGCGTGGCCCTTGTCGACCTGCTGCGCGACGCGCCGCCGCACCCGCGGATCTCCGAGCTGGTCGAGCTCGCCGAGGATGCCCCGACCCTGCACCTGTACGTCCACGACCTGGGCACGACGTGCGGCCACCGGATGTGGCGAGACCCCGGGTTCGTCGAGTGGTCGGAGGTGTTGGAGGAGTTCGCCGAGGCGCGGCGGGGGTTGCGCTAGCGCGGCAGCCGGGTGCGCTTGAACTCGTTGAGGCGCGTCCAGTCGAGGAGCTCCATGGCCCGTTCGAGGTCGTCCACGCGGCCGCGCTCCATGAAGCGGATGAACACCGCCTCGTCGCCCTCGATGAAGGTCGGCACCCCGAACACGTCGAAGTCGTCGACCGCCTGGCTGTGCTCGGCGGCCAGCGTCTTCAGCGGCCGGCCGCTCCACACCTCGTCGCCGACGGCGCCCGGGTCCAGGCCGACCGAGGCGACGGTGTCGCGCAGCACGCCCTCGTCGTCGAGGTGGAGGCCCTGGTCGTGGCGGGCGGCGAACAGCGCGACGTGCGCGTCGAGGAACCGCTCGGGGAACGCGTCGCGGACGGCGAGGCCGTAGAGGAGGGCGAGGACACCCGTGCCCCACTCGTCCGGCTCGCGGTCCCACACGGGGACCTCCCCTTCGTCGACGTGCACCTGGTCGAGCGAGAACGCCTGGTAGCGCCACTCGACGCCGGGGATCACGTGCGCCTGCTGTGCCGCGACGACGGCCTCGTGCGCGTTGCGGGCGAAGGGGCACCGGTAGTCGAAGGTGACGGCGATGTGACGAGGCACGCGCGTCACCGTACCAGCCGTCTCGCGACCCTCCCGAGAGCGAGGCCGAGTGCCACACCCGCCACCGCGTCGGACGCGTGATGGACGCGTGTATACACGCGACTCGCGGTGATGGTCGTCGCCAAGCCGTAGTAGAGGGGCGCCAGCTTGCTGCCGCGTGACAGCACGGCGGCCGCGGTGAACGCAGTCACCGCGTGACCCGAGGGGAACGACGAGGTGATCGGTCGCCGCATCTTGTGCGGGAGCGGCTCGTCGTGGACGAAGTGCTCCGGCGGTCGGACCCGGCCGAACACCAGCTTCACCGAGTTCGTCACGGCCGACTCTCCGACCAGCATCCCGAGATAGCGACCGCCCCACGCCAGGTCGTTCCGGCGCAGCGTCCGCGCCGCGCCCAGGGCCACCCACACCAGCGCGTGGTCGGCCGCGCTGGACACGCCGTACATGAGGTCGTCGAGCGCGGCCGAGCGGCGAGGCGCGAGCCACTTCTCGATCCGCTCGTCGAACGCCGCGGCGCCCTCGGTGACGCGCATCGGGTGGCGAGCCTACCGGCGACCGGTTCGCCGTCGACGCGGCGTCAGCCGAGCGGCAGCGTCTGCGCGATCACGGTGCCCGGCCCGCGCAGCTCCAGGGCATCGTGGGGGTCGCCGCCGTATGCCGGGCAGTACGGCCGGAAGGTGCAGAAGTCGCACAGCCGGCTCGTCCGCGGGCGGAAGTCATCACGTGCGCACGCCTGCTCGATCGCCGTCCAGAGCGCGACGGTGCGTCGCGCCAGCCCCTGGCTGGACTGGTCGCTCGGCCGGGCGATGATCGCCTCGGGCTTGGACAAGTAGAGGAGCTGCACCTGCTCGGGTCGCTTCCCGAAGTTCTGCTCGCACAGCAGCGAGTACATGTGGACGCCGGCGAGGCTCTTGGCCTCGTAGAACTCGGACGGCACGGCGCCGGTCTTGTAGTCGGTGACCACGAGCTCGCCGTCGACGAGGTCAAGACGGTCGATGACGCCACGGATCCGCACCCCGCCGACCTTGGCCTCCAGGCGCAGCTCGAGACCGATCGGGTGGACGCGCTGGGGGTCTTCGAGGCGGAAGTACCGGCGGAGGAGCTCCTCGGAGTCGCGGTCGAACTGCTCCCGCTCCTCCTCGGTCAGCTCGAGCGACGCGAACTCGGCGTCCGCGGCGAGGGCGACGCGCGCCCGGTCGAGATCGGCGAACGCCGCGTCGATGGTGCGGTCGTCAGCGGGCCGGTCGAGCAGGTACTGCAGCGCCAGGTGCACCAGCGTGCCCTTCGCCGTCCACACCGACGGCGGCTCCGGGAGCCGGTCGACGTAGGCGAAGCGGAAGGCGAGCGGGCACTCCTTGAACGCCGAGATCGAGCTCGGAGACAGGGCGTAAGGAAGCGAAGCCATCCTGGGCGGAGGGTAACGCCGGCGTGTGACAGCGCCGTGGATGTCGGCCCAGCCGGCGGCTACCGGCCTTCGGCCGGCGCCCCGAGGTCGTCCCCGTCGGGCGCCCGGACGAGCGAGACCGCCAGCCCGCCGGCGGCTACCCCGATCGCGATCGCCGCCGCGGGGTCGGCCCACCACCAGCCGAGACTGTGCGTCGCCGCCACCCCGGCGAGGGTGACGGCCGCGAGGACGGCGCCGACCGCCGAGAGGTGACTGTCGGCGAGCAGCGCGTGGCTGGGCAGGCGGCGGGCGACCCATCGCTTCCGCCACGCCAGGACCGTGAGCGTGCCGAGCGACGCGGCCGCCAGCGCGATCGCCGCCCACGACGCGTCGCCGCCCTGGTGGTGCACGAGCCGAACCGCACTCAGGACGGCGGTCGCGACGACCGCGAGGAGACCGACCGTGATGAGCAGCAACGCGACGCGTTCGACGTGGTCGGCGCGGTGGTGGCCCGACCCGGCGAGCGCGAAGTGCGTGACGAGCGTGACGGACCCGGCGGCGTCCAAGAGGCCGACGACACCGAACGCGAGGAGCGCGACGCTGTGCTGCGCGAGGCCGATCCAAATGCCGGCGGTGCTCGCGGCCAGCGTCCACGCGCCCGCGACCGCCGACACCTCGAGCCCGCTGCGGAGGTGCGACGGCTGGCGCGCAGGACTCATCCCGTACTCCTGCCGACCAGACTTCCCGGCGCGCCTCGCTTGTCCGAGGCAGCCTAGGGGTGGTGCGGTGTCCCGCCCGGAGCTCCACGACCCCGGTTACGCTCCGCGGCGATGAAGATCGACGGCGGACTGCCGACCGCCGCGCCGAACGAGGTGGCCCGCGTCGCGCGCGAGCTCGAGGACGTCGGCTACGACGGTGCGCTCACCGCCGAGACCTCGCACGACCCGTTCCTCCCGCTTGTCGCGGCGGCCGAGCACACCGAGCGGCTCGAGCTCGGGACGGGCATCGCCGTGGCGTTCGCGCGCAACCCCATGACGCTGGCGAACCTCGGCTATGACCTCCACGCCTACTCCCGTGGGCGCTTCCGCCTCGGGCTCGGGAGCCAGATCAAGGCGCACATCGAGAAGCGCTTCTCGATGCCCTGGTCGCATCCCGCGGCCCGCATGCGCGAGCTGGTGCTCGCCATCCGCGCGATCTGGGCGTCCTGGAACGACGGCGTCCCGCTGCAGTTCCGGGGCGAGTTCTACCGCCACACGCTCATGACGCCCTTCTTCAATCCCGGGCCCAACCCGTACGGGACGCCGAAGATCATCCTGGCCGCCGTCGGTGAGCGGATGACCGAGGTGGCCGGCGAGGTCGCCGACGGGATCATCCTGCACGGCTTCACGACGGAGCGCTACGTGCGGGAGGTGACGATGCCGGCGCTCGAGCGCGGCTTCGCGCGCGGCGGCCGGCGACGCGAGGACTTCGAGATCTCCGGCCCGCTCTTCGTCGTGACCGGCACGAGCGATGAGCAGCTCGAGAAGGCCTGCACCGGCACGAAGCAGCAGATCGCGTTCTACGGCTCCACGCCGGCGTACCGGCCGGTGCTTGAGCTCCACGGGTGGGGTGGGCTCCAAGACGAGCTGAACGCCATGTCCAAGCGCGGCGAGTGGCAGGCGATGGGCGAATCGATCACCGACGAGATGCTCGAGACGTTCGCCGTGGTCACGTCACCCGAGGAGATCCCGACCCAGATGCTGGCGCGGTTCGGGGACCTCCTGGACCGGCTGAGCTTCTACGCGCCCTACCAGAGCGACCCCGACCGCTGGCAGGGGATCTTCGCGGGATTCCGCGCCTGACGGCTGCCCCGTGTGCGAAGGGCGGCTCCTGCCCGCGCCCGGGCGGGTGGGCACGAGCGGAGCCGCCGTACCCACCCTAACCACGGGACCCACTTGCGATATTCCGCGGGCCTGGTCCGCCCGCCGGACGAGCTCGAGGCTCCGCCGGCATCGGCCTCATGGGCTCCCGCCCGGCGCCAGAGCGCGCTGCGTGGTCGACCGGCCGCGCCGGCATACAAGACGCAAGCCGGAACAAAGGGGTCGCGCGGGTCCGGAGACTGGCCAGGTGCGGCGTGATGGTGCAAGGGTGCCGCCGACCACGACAGCCACGCGGGGCGCGATAGCGGCTGTCGAGTTGACGAACCCAGAGGGGGACACATGGAAGATGCCAAGACTGTGCGGCTCTGCGCGCTCGCAGGGCTCGCCTTCGTCGTCCTGATCGTCGTGTCGGGACCCGTGCTGCAAAGCGGCTCGCCGTCGCTGACCGACTCGTCGGCGAAGATGTTCCATTACATCTTCACGCACGTCGGCAAGCTGAAGGCATCGGGCGCGCTCAGCGGATTCGCGATGGCCGCAATCCTCGTGTGGCTCGCAGCCCATTACAGCGCGCTGCGCAAGGCCGAGGGTGGCCACGCCGGTTTCGCGCCGGCGGCGCTCGCCGGCGGCATCGTGGCGGCGGCCTCGACGATCGTCGGAGGCGCGGTTCTCGCAGTGACCGCGCTGCGGATCCACGACCTCACCGCGGTCGAGGCGCGGTTCTTCTGGACCCTCCAGGTGTTCATGACCGGCGGCGTCCTCGTGGGACTCACGATCCTGGTGGGCGCGTCCGCAGTGGTGTTCCTCAACACCGGGATCTACGGGCGCTGGTTTACATGGGTCAGCGCGGCGCTCGCCGTCCTCGACCTGGTCGGCATCCTCGCGCTCGCGTACGCCAACGGAGCCGTCGAGGCGATCATGGTCATCGGCCTCTCGTTGACGATCATCTGGATCCTCGTGATCAGCGTCATGCTGTGGCGCAAGCCGGAGCTGGCCATCATCTGATCGGTGCGCGGGGGTGGCCCGGGCGTGTTGCGCCCGGGCCACCGCCGACACCTCCGGCGGGCCGGAGACTTCAAGCGGTCCTATGCTCCGGGCTCGGCCGCGACCAGGAGGGTGCGTGCGCGTCGGGGTGTTCTTGCCGAGTGTGAGCCCGGTCGCGACGCCCGAGTTCCTGGCCGCGTTCGCCGCGTCGGCCGAGGCGGCGGGGTTCGCGTCGATCTGGGTGGGGGAGCACGTCGTGTTCCTTGACGAGTACGTGTCCCGCTACCCGTACTCCGACGACGGCCGCGTCGGGTTGCCGCCCGAGAGCGGCATGCTCGAGCTGTTCACCACGCTGACGTTCCTCGCGGCCGCGACGACGCGGATCCGCGTCGGGACGGCGGTGTGCCTCGTGCCGCAACGCAACCCCGTGTACACCGCCAAGTCGGTCGCGACGGCGGATTGGCTCTCGGGGGGCCGGGTCGACTTCGGGGTCGGCATCGGCTGGCTTCGCGAGGAGTTCGCGGTCCTCGACATGCCGTTCGAGCAGCGGGCCGCGGTGAACGCCGAGTACCTGGCGGTGATGCGGTCCTGCTGGGAGGACGAGGTGTCGTCCTACGAGGGCGAGCACTACACCCTGCCGCCGTGTCGGATGAACCCGAAGCCCGTGCAGCAGCCCCACCCGCCGATCTACTTCGGCGGCGAGACCGACGCCGCGCTCCGGCGCGTGGCGCGCTACGGCGACGGCTGGCACGGCTTCAACCACCTGCCGGACTCGGCGGGCGCGTCCGTCCGGCGCCTCGAGCGGTTCTTGGCCGACGAGGGTCGCGGGCTCGCGGACGTCGACGTGACCGTCGGGGCGTACCTGCAGCCCGTGCAGCCGTCGCACCTCCCGGCCTACCGTGACGCAGGCGTCGACCAGCTCGTCCTGAGCGCCTTCGCCGCGGATGCTGGCGGCATCCGCTCGGTGCTCGGCGCGCTCGGCGACCAGTACGTCGACGCGGCGGCCCGGCTCTGACGGGCCGCCCGCAAAAAGATGAAGGAGGCTCGATGAGTCCGGACCGCAAGCTCGGCGACGTGGCGACCAAGCCACTGTTCGAGAACGACCGGGTCAAGGTGTGGGAGATGGAGCTCGACCCTGGCGAGAGCTCGGACGTCCACGAGCACCGCCGCGACTACCTGCTGATCCAGCTCGAGGGCGACAAGATCGCCGGCATCTTCGAGCCGGACACGGGCGGCGCCTACCCGCCCGGGACCGTCGAGGGCGACGTCGCGCCCGGCGCCGTCATGTACATCGAACGGGGCGGGATCGAGACGGCGAAGAACATCGGCACGAAGCGCTACCGGGAGATCCTCGTCGAGCTCAAGGATTGACCGAGCCCGCGCCCCTCGCCGGGCTCCGGGTCCTCGAGGTCGCGACCCTCTACGCGGCGCCCCAGGTCGGGGCGATGCTCGGCGACCTCGGCGCGGACGTCGTGAAGATCGAGCCGCCCGGCGGTGACCCGATGCGCCGGATGGGGGTCATGCGCGACGGGACGTCGCGCACCTGGGCGTGGGTGGCCCGCCACAAGCGCTCCATCGTGCTCGACCTCGACGCCGAGGAGGACCGCGCCACCTTCCAGGCGCTGGTGCGCGCCGCCGACGTGCTCGTCGAGAACCTCCCGCCGTCCGTCCGGTCCCGGTGGGGATGCGGCTACGAGCAGCTCGCCGCCCTGAACCCGGCCCTCGTCGTCGTGGCGGTGAGCTGCTACGGGCTCACCGGGCCGTACGCCGACCGACCGGGTGCGGGGACCCTCGCCGAGGCGTTCGGCGGTCTCGCCGACCTCACGGGCGAACCGGGCGGCCCGCCGACGCTCGCCTCCGTGCCGCTCGGCGACACGCTCACCGCGTTCTCCGGCGTCATCGGCGCGCTGGCTGGCTGCTGGGCGAGCGAACGGGGCGGCCCAGGGCGACTCGTCGACGTCACCATGTACGAGCCGATCCTCATGGTGCTGGGCGGGACGATCGCGGCCTACGACCCAGCGGACCCGCCGCACCGGTCGGGCAGCCGGGTGCGCGGCGGCGCGCCTCGCAACGTGTACCGCACCCGCGACGGCGCGTACCTCGCCGTGTCGGGCACGACGGACCCGCAGGTGGCGCGCTTGCTCGTCCTCTTGGGTCGCGACACCGAGGTCGACCGGGCGCGCTTCGGTCGGGCCGCCGACCGGGTGCAGGTCGCCGACGAGCTCGACGCGCTGGTGGCGTCGTTCATCGCGACGCACGACCGCGACGACGTGCTCGCCCGCTTCCTCGACGCCCGAATCCCGATCGCCCCGGTGCTCGACGTCGCCGCGGTGCTGGTCGACGAGCACATCCGGGCCCGGAGCAGCCTCCGGCCGATGCTCGAGGCGCGCGGCCCCGACCTCGACGGGGACCGCGCGGCCGTGATGGCCGACTGGCTCGGCTGACTCAGCCCAGCTCGTTGCCGACGATGCCCACGAAGCTGACCATCTCTCCCGGGTAGCCCCCGAGGTTGTGCGTGAGGGCGAGGCCCCGGTCGGCGGTCGTGATGCGCCGCTCCTCGGGGGCCTCGCCGCGCAGCTGCAGCCAGGCCTCGAAGAACATCCGTAGCCCCGAGGCGCCCACGGGGTGGCCGAAGCTCTTGAGGCCGCCGTCGGGGTTGACCGGCAGGTCCCCGGCGAGGTCGAAGGTGCCGGCGAGCACCTCCTTCCACGCCGTGCCGCGCTCGGCGAACCCGAGGTCCTCGTAGATGAGGAGCTCCGCCGGGGTGAAGCAGTCGTGGACCTCCGCCATCGAGATCTGCGTGCGCGGGTCGGTCACGCCGGCCTGCGCGTAGGCGTCGTCGCCCGCCGCGTTGATCTCGGGGAACCACGTGTAGTCGTAGTCGGGGTCGGCGTTGCCCGACGCGTTGCCCGCCACGAAGGACAACGCCTTGATGTAGAGCGGCTTGTCGGTGTAGCGGTGGGCGTCCTCGGCGCGCACGACGATCGCGGCCGCGCTGCCGTCGGCGACGCCGGAGCAGTCGAAGACCCGCAGCCCGCCCGCCATGAGCGGCGCGCTGCAGATCGTGTCCATCGTGACTTCCTTGCGGAACTGCGCGCGCTCGTTGCGGGCGCCGTTGTAGTGGTTCTTCCAGGAGATGCGGGCGAGGACCTCGCGCATCTGGTCCTCGCTGACGCCGTACTTGTTGCCGTAGGCCGGGGCGCACATGGCGAACATCGCGGCCGCGGTGAGGGTCCGGTTCGTCCCGTCCGTCGGGGCGTGGGTGGCGCCGACCAGGCCCTGGTAGCCACTGTCCTTCACCTTCTCGACGCCGACCGCCAGCGCGCTGTCGTACGCGCCCGAGGCCACGGCGTACGCCGCGTTGCGCAGCGCTTCCGAGCCGGTGGCGCAGAAGTTCTCGACGCGAGTGACCGGCTTGTTGTGCAGTTGCAGCGGGCGGGACACGGTCATGCCCGAGTTGCCCGACATCGCCGTGCCGACCCAGTACGCGTCGATGTCCTGCTTCCCCACGCCCGCGCTGGTCAGCGCCGCGCTCGTCGAATCGAGCAGCAGGTCGTCGGTGCCTTTCGTCCAGTGCTCACCGAACTTGGTGCAGCCCATGCCGACGATGGCCACTCGGTCCTTGATTCCGTGGGAGCTCATGGTGTCCTCTCCGGGGCTAGGAGCCGCCGCGCAGCGGGCGGGCCTTCCAGAAGTAGTTGCGGATGCCGTCGGCGCTGAAGAGACGGCGGAACGTCATCTCGACGCGGTCGCCGACCGCGAGCTCGTCAGCGTTCACGTCGGTGAGCTCGATGGGGAGGCGGCCGCCGCCGTCGAAGTCGACGATGGCGAAGACGATCGGGGGGCTTGGCGAGTAGGCGATGCGGTCGATCGTGAACGCGGCGATGGTGCCGGCGACGTCGGCCATCGGCGCGGGGTCCATGTCGTCGACCGTGTCGCCGACTCGCGAGACGCGCGCCGGCGGGAGGTGGAGCGCGTGGGTGGCGCGGTCCTGCGAGCCGACGAACCCGTACTTCCAGTGCTCGGTGCGGCCGGTGACGGAGGCCGAGATCCGGCTCGGCTCAGGTCGGCGGGGCGGCTCGAGGGCGACCATGCCCCGCCAGGCGAGGAACTTGCCGTAGGGGAGGGGTGCGCCCGCGGCGACCTGGGCTTCGACGC
>JBPYDT010000061.1:0-10203 GCA_051986275.1 Acidimicrobiia bacterium
GACCGTCGCCGCCTCGAGCGCCAGCGTCAGCTCGACCTTCGCGTCGGCCGACACCGCCGCCAGGTCCTCGCGCCACAGGTCGAGCACCGCGGCCGGGTGCGCGACCTCCTCGGGGGTGGGGAGGCCGAGCCAGGGATCTGGGGCGGCGAACGTGGCGTTGTCGCGGGCTTCGGCCAGCGTGTCGTCGATCACGGACGGCTCGAGCGCGCCCGCCCAGGCGTACCCCTGCCGGCCGTCGCGCACCACGCGGATGCCGACGCCGGCCTGCTCCGCGACGGTGAGCGATTCGACGTCGCCGCGCAGCACCTCGACGTCGGTGTCGCGACTGCGCAAGACGTACGCCTCGATCGCCTCACCTGGCGCGGCCTCGCCGGCGAGGACGCGCGCGACCCCGAGGGGGTCGTCAGGCACGCGCCGTGCCGCCGACCGTCAGCTCCGCCACCCGCAGGGTGGGCTGGCCCGAGGAGACGGGCACGCGCTGACCCTTGCCACACGTCCCCGCCCACGTGTCGAAGTCGGAGCCGATGGCGTCGATGCGGCGCAGCACCTCGGGCCCGTTGCCGATGAGCTGGGCGGCGCGCACCGGGGCGGTGATGCGCCCGTCCTCGATGAGGTACGCCTCGGTGACGCCGAACACGAAGTCGCCGGACGCCGGGTCGACCTGGCCGCCGCCGAGCGCGACGCAGTAGAGCCCGCGTGGGGTGTCGGCGATGATCTGGTCGGGGTCCTCGTGGCCGGCGAGCAGGAGGGTGTTCGTCATGCGGACGAGGGGCAGGTGCCGGTAGCTCTCGCGCCGGCCGTTGCCCGTGCTCGCGCGGCGCTCCTTGCGGGCGCGCAGCCAGTCGTACATGTAGTCGGTGAGCTGGCCGTCGTCGATGAGCGTCGTGCGGCGCGCCGCCGCGCCCTCGTCGTCGATGGCGTAGGTGCCCCACTCCCGCGGGTACGCGCCGTCGTCGACGAGCGTCACGCCGGGCGCGGCGACCCGCTCCCCGATCCGGCCGCGGAACACCGACGCGTCGCGGTCGACGAGGTCCGCCTCGAGGCCGTGTCCGCAGGCCTCGTGGAACAGGACGCCCCCGGCCCCGCGGCGCAGCACGACCGGCATCGGGCCCGAGGGCGCGGGGCGGGCGTCGAGCATCGTGAGCGCGCGGTCGGCGGCGGTGGTCGCCACGTCCTCGGGCGAGACCTCGTCGAAGAGCTCGAACCCGACGGTGCGCCCCGGCGCCTCCGTCCCGGTCCGCCGTCCGGTGTCGCCGACCGCCACGCAGCTCACGGAGAGCCGGGTGCGGGTCTGCTCGTCCTCCACGAGCAGCCCGTCGGAGTTGGCGACCAGGATGCGACGCCGGCCGTCGGCGTACGAGGCGCCGACCTGCTGGACCGCGCCGCCCCGGGCGCGCGCGGCCGCGTCGGCCCGCTCGGGCACCGCCACCTTCGCCTGCTTGGCGATCGTGGCGGGCGGCTGGGCGATCGCCGGGGTGTCGACGGCGTGGCGCTCGAGGCTCACGACGCGCGTGTCGTCGGCCGAGCCGCGCGCCGCGGCCGCGGCCGCGGACGCGGCGTCGCGCAGCCCGGCCTCGGTCAGGTCGGCGGTGTGGGCGTAGCCCGTCGATTCACCGCGCACCACGCGCACACCCGCGCCGCGCTGACGCCCCGAGACGAGGTCCTCGACCCGTCCGTCGTCGAACGTGACGTTCGTCGACGCGCGGTCCTCGGCGAACACCTCGGCGAAATCACCGCCGGAGCGCAACGCGACACTGAGCGTTCGGGCCAGCACATCGGGGTCAAGCACGCAGGGTTAGGGTAGGCGAATGCCGCTGCGTCCCGGCCTGAGTGCCTGCGCGACGATGGCGGTCACGCAAGCCGACACCGCGGTGGCGCTGCGCAGCGGCGACGTGGAGGTGCTCGGCACCCCGCGCGTCGTGTCCCTCGCCGAGGAGGCGTCCGTCCGGGCCGTCCAGGACGAGCTGGCCGCCGGCACGACGAGCGTCGGGTACCGCGTGCAGCTCGACCATCTCGCGCCGACCGCGATCGGTGGCGAGGTCCGCGCCGACGCGACGCTCGAGACGATCGAGAGCCGGCGACTCACCTTCCGCGTCGCCGTGTCGGACGCGCACGGGCTCGTCGCCGCCGGCCGGCTCACGCGGGTCGTCGTCGACCGCGCCCGGTTCCTCGAGTCCGCCGCCGGTGGCGGATGACCGACCGGCCGCCCGACGAGCCGGGGTGGGCCGCCCCCACCCCACCGCCCCCGCCCCCGGCGGGCGGTGGCTGGATCCCCGATCTCACGGTCCCGCCCGACCCGACGCGGGCGGCCGGCGCGCCCGCCATCGTCGTCGGCGCGCCGCGCCGGCGGCGCCGCTGGCTCGTCGTGCTGCTCAGCGTCCTCGGGTTCACGCTCGTCTGCCTCATCGCCGGCACCGTGCTGTTCGTCACGCGCACGCTGCCGCCCTACAACGGCGCGAAGGACTTCCTCAACGACTTGAACCACGGCAACACGGACGCCGCGACCGGTCGCCTCTGCAGCGCGGACAGCAACGACCCGAGCACCGCCATCGGCAACGTCAACGCGAACTTCTCGGACGGCAAGTCGTTCAGCGTCAACCCGTTCGACGTCAACCGCACCGGCGACTCGGCGCTCGTCGGCTACACCGTGACCCGCCACGACGGGTCGACGCACACCTTCCACCTCGAGGTCGTCGACGAGGGCGGCTCGTGGAAGGCCTGCCCGTAAGTCAGCCGAGGTTGGAGCGGCGCGGATAGGCGTCGCCCGGGTCGGTGAGCACGTTCACGAGTGACGGGCCGGGCTCGGCCAGCGCGCGGTCGAGCGCCGGACCGAGCGCCTCGGGCGTGCGCACCAGCTCACCGTGAACCCCCAGCGCGTCGGCAACCTCGTCGTAGCGCGTCTCCGGCGCGAGGTCGGCCACGAGGTCCTCGCCGAAGAGGAGCCGCATCGGGTGCTTCTCGAGCCCCCAGATCCCGTTGTTGCCCACGATCGCCGTCACCGAGACGTGATGACGGGCGAGCGTGTCGAGGTCGCCGAGCGTGAAGCCGAGCGCCCCGTCCCCGAACAGCGCGACGACCTGACGGTCCGGGTACGCGAGCGCCGCAGCGAGCGCGTAGCCCATCCCGACGCCGAGGCACCCGTACGGACCGGGCCCGAGGAAGCACCCGGGCGTGAAGGTGTCGACGTAGCGTCCGGCGTAGGACACGAAGTCGCCCCCGTCGCCGACTACGACCGCGTCGCGGTCGAGGCGGGCCGCGAGCTCGCCGTAGACCCGCACGGGGTCGATCGGCGTCGTCGCGGCGTGCAGGCGCGGCTCGTCCGCTGCGCGGCGGGCGCGCTCCTCGTCGCGGAGCAAGCCGATCCACGCGTCGCGCTCCGCGCGCCGCGCCCGATCGAGCGCGGCGTCGGCGAGCAAGGCGAAGATGCGTCGAAGGTCGCCCGCGGCGGACCCGGCGAGCGCGACGTGGCGAGCGAGCGTCTCGGGCGAGTCGGCGAGGTGCACGACGGACGCGTCCCCGAACGAGCCGAAGCCAAGGCGGAAGTCGAGGGGCGTCCCCGCGACGACGACGAGGTCGGCGCGCTCGAAGGCGAGACCACGGGCCCGCGCGAACGCCAGCTCGTGGTCGGCCGGGAGGAGGCCCCGCGCCAGGTCGTTCACGAAGACGGGGAGCCGAGCCTGCGTCGCGAGCGCCACGACCTCGTCGTCTGCGCCCGCCCAGTACACGTCGCCGCCGAGGAACAGGACCGGCCGGCGGGCTTCGGCCACGAGCCGGGCCACCCCCGCGACCGTGTCGGGATCCGGTTCCCCACCCGCCACCGTTCCGACGGGTGGTGCCGGCGGAAGCGGCCGCTCCGTCGGCCCCCACGCGTCGAGCGGGACGTCGACGAACGTCGGGCCGCGGTGCGGCGTGCGCGCCGCGGTGAGCGCCGCGTCGACCTCGGTGGCGACGGCGTCGGCGCTCGTCGCCGTCGTGGCGCGCTTGGTGATCGACGCCACGATCGGCACGTGGTCGAGCTCCTGGAGCGACCCGACCCCCCAGCGCCGCTGCGGCGCGCGACCCCCGAGGACGACGACCGGCGACCCGTTCAGGTGCGCGGTGGTGAGCGCGCTGACGCCGTTCGTGACGCCGGGACCGGCGGTCAGCGCGGCGGCGCCGGCGCCGCGCGTCACCTTGGCCCAGCCCTCGGCCGCGAACCCGGCCGTCTGCTCGTGGCGCGTGTCGACGAGTCGGATCCCGGCGTCACGGGTTCCGTAGTAGAGGGGCCAGAGATGGCCACCGTTCAGCGTGAACAGGGTGCCGACACCGTGCGCGGCGAGCGTGCGCGCCGCCTGGTGGCCCGCGTCGGCGGTCACGCCGCCGCGGCGTGGGCCGCGAGGAACCCGTCCACCGCGGCGAACCACGGCGCGGGGTTCTCGAACTGGGGCGAGTGCCCCGCGTCGGGCACGACGACGAGCGTCGCCCCCGGGATGGTCGCCGCCATGGCGCGCGAGGCGCCCAAGAACACCTCGTCCTGCTCGCCCACGATGACGAGCGTCGGGCAGCGCACAGCGCGCAGCGCCTCGAGCTGGTCGGGCTGGCGGACGAGCTCGGTGGCGAGGGCGATCCACATGTCGCGGCTCAGCGCGGCCCACTTGCGCTCGCCGAACTCCCGGTACCCGGGACGGGTCGCGAGCAAGCGCTCGTGCGCCGGCGTGCCGAGCGGGCTGGCCTCGTCCTGCACCGCCTTCAGCACCGCCATGCCGTCGGTGCGCGCGATCTCGACGCCAAGGTCCACCGTGTCGGGGTTCACCCCGCGCGGTCGCCCCGCACCGGTGTCCATGAGCACCAGCGTGTCGACGCGCGCGGGGTGCGCGAGCACCAGCCGACGGGCGACCATGCCGCCCATCGAGTGGCCGAGCAGACGAAAGGTCGCGAATCCGAGCTGATCCGCCACGCCGAGCGTGTCCGCGGTCAAGCGGTCGAGGGAGTACGCCGCGGTGCCGGTCGGGTGGTCGCTCTCACCGTGGCCTCGGTGATCGAACACCACGACCGTGGCGTGCTCGGCGAAGCGCTCGACGTGGTCGGCGAAGTCCTCCTTGGCCCCGCCGAAGCCGTGAACGAGCAGCAGCGGCGCGCCGTGACCCGTGACCTCCACGGCCAGGCCGACGCCGTCGTCCATCTCGATGCGCATACGCCCTCCCGCGCTCGGAACGCTGACCGCCTCGGCTCGTAATGTACGGGGATGGCGATGCCCGACGCGGTCCCGTCGCGCCGCCGTCTCTGGGGAACCCTGCTTCGGATCACGGTGAGTGTCGGGCTGCTGGCCCTGCTCATCAACGAGATCGACTTCAACAACCTGGTCCCGGCCCACCGCAGCCTGGCGGGCACGCTGGCGTTCCTCTTCACGGGGATCGCGCTGCTGGCGCTGACGATCGTGGTGGGTGCCCGCCGCTGGCAGCTCATCCTTCAGGCGTTCGACGCGGACGTCCCGATGCGGCGCCTCGTTGGCCACAACTTCGCCGGCCAGTTCGTCGGCAACGTGCTGCCGTCCACGATCGGCGGCGACGTGCTCCGCGTCGGCCGCTCGGTGAAGGACGTGGGCGGCGACACCGCGTTCGCGTCGGTGGTCATCGACCGCTTCACCGGCTTCGTGTCGCTGCCGGTCCTCATCGTCCTCGGCTTCCTGGTCCGGCCGTCGCTCCTCAGCGCGCCGCACGCGTGGATCGCCGTGCTCTGCGCCGGAGGGACGGTCGCGGTGTTCGGGGTGATCCTCTTCGTCGCCGGGCACCCGAACCTGGGCGGCCGGTTCAAGGAGCACGAGAACTGGATGCGCTACATCGGCGTCCTGCACCGCGGCCTCGACCAGATGCGGCGCCGGCCGCGGCTCGCGTTCGCGACGCTCGCCGTGGCCGTCCTCTACCAGCTCATCTACGTGGCCGCGGTGTACTGCGCGGTGCACACCGTGGGCGTCGCCACGATCCCGGACGCCGCGATCCTCGCCTTCGTGCCGGCCGTGGCGATCGCCCAGGTCCTGCCGATCTCGGTCGCCGGGTTCGGCCTCCGCGAGGGGATGCTCGTCCTGCTGCTCAAGCCGCTCGGCGCGACCACCGCCCAGGCCGTCGCCGTCGGGCTGCTGTGGTTCGCGATGGTGTTGCTCGCCAGCCTCGGCGGCGCGCCCCTCGTCGCCCTCGGGGACCGCCGGCACGTGACGGCGGGCGAGGCGGCATGAAGGTCGCGCCGCCGACCGCGCCGCCGCCCCCCGAGGCGCCGACGCCGAGCCCGGTGCCGTGGCGCCGCCGGCTGCCCGGCGCGCGCGTCCTGCGCAACGGGTTCGTCATCTACTGGTGGGTCGAGGTGGCGTTCATCGCTGGCTACTACGCGGTCTACTCCGCGATCCGGAACCTCGACCACGGCAGCACGAGCATCGCTCGCCACCACGCCATGCAGATCATCGGCTTCCAGGCCCACCTGAGCCTGAACGTCGAGCATCAGCTCCAGCAGTGGGCGCTGCACTTCACGCCGTTCATCATCGCCAGCGACTACTTCTACGGCTCGCTCCACTTCGTCGTCACCGCGTTCGCCCTCTTCTACCTGTTCACCCGCTGGCGGGACGACTACCCGCTCTGGCGCAACGCCATGGCAATCGCGACCGGGCTCGCGCTGCTCGGGTTCATCTTCTTCCCGCTCATGCCGCCCCGCCTGCTGCCCGCCCACTACGGCTTCGTGGACACGCTGCAGAAGTACCCGGCGTTCTGGTCGTTCGATTCGGGGGCGTTCAAGAAGATCTCGAACCAGTTCGCCGCCATGCCGAGCGTGCACTGCGCGTGGGCTCTGTTCTGCGCCTGCGCGCTCGTCCCGCGGCTCCGGCGGCGCTGGACCAAGGTGCTCGCCGGGATCTACCCCGTCTTCACCGTCACGGCGATCGTCGTGACCGCGAACCACTACATCGTTGACGCGCTCGGCGGGTTCACCGCCCTCGGCATCGGCTACCTCGTCTCACGGCTGTGCACGCGGGCCGGCCGCCGGCCGGTGGCATCCGCCGACTGACGCGTGGACCTCGACCACGTGGCGCTGGCCACGACGGACGCCGGGCCGGCGCTCGCCACGCTCGTCGGCGACCTCGGGGGTCTCGTGCTCTCGGGCGGGCAGTCGCGCGGCTTCCGGCCGGTGCAGGTGCGCCTCGGCGACGCGACGCACGGGATGACCGTGGAGCTGCTCGAGCCGTGGGAGGTCCGGCACAACGACTTCCTCGCCCGGTTCCTCGCCCGCCACGGCGACGGGCCGCACCACCTCACGGTGAAGGTCGACGACTTCGACGCCACGCTCGACGCCGTCCGAGCGAGCGGCCGCACCCCCGTCGGGGTGAACCGCGAGGACCCCACTTGGATGGAGGCGTTCCTCGTCCCCGCCGAGGCCTGCGGCACGGTCGTGCAGCTCGCCGCGCCGGGCTTCTCCGGCGACTTCGCGGCCCGGTTCGCCAGCGCCGAGACCGACGGCCCGCTCGCCAGCCCGGCGTGGTGGCCAGCGCTGCCCCCGCGGGCGCCCGTCGCGGCGCAGCTGTGCCGGGTCGTCCTGCGCACCCCCGACCGCGCCGGGGCCCGGCGGTTCTTCGGCGACGTGCTCGGCGGCGAGGAGGCCTCGAGCGGCTCCGTCACGACGGAGATGGTGTGGCCGGGCGGGGCGCGGCTGTGCCTCGAGGGCCACGCCGGGCGACCCGGCATCGATCGATTGGAGCTGGCCGGTCCGGCGCCCGAGCGCCGCATCGCCGGGACCCGGTTCGTCGGGTCCTAGCGGGCCCCTCGTTCGCGCTTGCGGCGGCGCGTGACCCGGTAGTGGTAGACGAGCTCGCCCGCGCCGAAGCCGAGGAACGCTGGGATCGCGATCACGAAGAACACCGGCAAGGTGACCTGACCGAACACGAAGTCGATCTTGGCGTCCTCGAGGTTGACGAGGGCGAAGATCAGCACCAGCGCCACGAGCACCATCGCGAAGACGAGTCGCCCGCTCGGCCGCCACCCCTCCTTGCGTGGCGCTTGGTCCGCGGGATGCTCTGACGTCACGCCCTCCCCCTTCGTCGCGCGCGGGATGCTACCGAAGCGTGCGCGCGAGCGAGTCCGGTGAGGGAAGCACGGGGTTGATCGGGACGGGCCGCTCCGCGACGAGCCCGCGCACGCACTCGCGCACGGCTCGGTCGGCCAGCGACAGCGCCGAGTCCCGCGCGCTGATCAGCGCGAGCCGACGCGGCGGCACACCGGTGAGCGCGACGGTGCGCACGCCGTGCAGCTCGGTGGGCACCGCCGTCTCGGGCAGCACGGAGCAGCCGGCGCCGGCCGCGACGAGGTCGCTGACCAGCCGGATACCTTCGACCTCGACGGCGACCGGGAGCTGGAGGTTCCGCGCCGCAGCCGCGTGGTCGACCTCGGTCCGCAGCGGGTTGCCCGCCGGGGGGAGCACGAAGCCGAGGCCGAGCGCGAGCAACGCGTCGAGGAGGATCGGGCCCTCGGGCAGCGGCACGTCCGCGGGGACGACGCCGACGAGCGCCTCGTCGAGGAGGGTCTCGATCATGAGGCGGCGCTCCTGGACGGGCTCGGTCACGACCGCCTGCGCGAGCTCGCCACTCAGGACCTCGGTGACGAGGCGCTCCGAGGCGCCCTCGTTCACCCGGAGTCGGATGCCGGGCGCGCGGCCCCGCAGCACGGCGACCAGGCGCGGGACGACCCAGCGGCTGGCCGTGCCGACGATCCCGAAGCTGGCGTCGCCCGCCTCGAGACCCTGGAGCATCGACAGGTCGGCCCGCAGCGCCTCGAGCTCGCGACGCACCCGGCGGGCGCGGTCAAGCACCCGGTCGCCGCACTCGGTGGGGATCGCGCCGTGCCGGGTGCGGGTCAGCAGCTGGGCGCCGAGCTCGGCCTCGAGCTGGCGAACCTGCTGGGAGACGTTCGACTGGACGGTTGCCAGGGCGTCCGCCGCCGCGGTGAAGGAGCCCTCCTCGGCGATGGCGAGCAGCGTGTCGAGGTGCCGGAGCTCCACCTCGCCACCCTAACATCGCGTACAGCGATGGGAATGATCATCACAGACTGTTGGACAGATTGGGGGAGTTGCTGCACCATTGGTGGCGCAGGCCGCCGCGGAGCCGGCTTCCCCCCGTCGGCTCCCCGGCACTGCTCTTGAGGTAATGCGGCGCGAAGGACGGTTGGTGGCGCTCGACACGGTGTCGAACCTGATTTTCACCGGTCCGCTGGCGTGGACCGCCGACGGGGCGTGCGTCGGGCAGACCAACCTCTTCTTCGCGCCCGCCGGCGAGCGGCCCGAGACCCGGGTCCTGCGCGAGGCCCGCGCCCGCGCCGTCTGCCGCTCCTGCCCGGCGCTCGAGCCCTGCCGCGAGTGGGCCCGGGAGCACCGGGAGTACGGGTTCTGGGGCGGCGAGTCCGAGGAGGAGCGCGCCGCCGCCGGGTACCGCGTGGACATGCCGGTCGGCCGGGTCGCCCGCTATCCGAAGGGCGACGGGCAGCCGGTCGAGCCGCGCGAGTTCCGCGTCGCCTGACCCCGGGCCTCGGTAACCTCCCCCGGCGTGCCGCCGGAGGGCGTCGATCTCGAAGCGCTGCGTCCCTGGTTCGCGGACCACGTGGCCGGTGCGACCGGCGCGCCGCTCGAGGCCGAGCTCATCGCCGGCGGGCGCTCGAACCTGACCTACGTCATCTCCGACGGCGCGCGCTCGTGGGTGCTGCGGCGCCCGCCGCTCGGCCACGTCATCCAGACGGCTCACGACATGCGCCGCGAGTACACCGTGCTCGCCGCGCTCGGCCCGACCGCCGTGCCCGTGCCCGCGGTGTTCGCCTTCGGTGACGACAGCGTGCTCGGCGCGCCGTTCTACGTGATGGAGCGCGTCGAGGGCCGGATCCTGCGCACCCGCGAGGAGATGGCGCAGCTGTCCGCCGATGAGGCGCGCGCCTGCTCGACGAACCTCGTCGACGTGCTGGCCACGCTGCACCATGTCGACTACCGGGCCGTCGGGCTCGGCGACTTCGGGCACCCCGACGGGTTCCTCGCGCGCAACGTCGCGCGGTGGGGCAAGCAGTGGCAGGCGAACAAGACCCACGAGCTCCCCGCGCTCGAGGAGGTCGGCCGCCGCCTCGACCGGGCGCTCCCCGAATCCGGCCCGCCGGCGATCGTGCACGGCGACTACCGCCTCGACAACACGATGCTCGCGGCCGACGACCC
>JBPYDT010000062.1:0-7228 GCA_051986275.1 Acidimicrobiia bacterium
CCCACCCCGGGGCGACGATCAGCGAGCTGGCGCAGCGGTTCGAGGTCCCCGCGGCCGAGCTCGAGGCCGACCTCGAGCTCCTGCCCATGTGCGGCCTGCCGCCGTACAGCGCCGACCGGCTCATCGAGGTCGTCGTCGGCGACGACGGCGCGGTGGACATCCGCCTCGCCGAGTACTTCGAGCGGCCGCTGCGCCTGACGCCCTCGGAGGCCGTGGCGCTCCTCGCCGCGGGCCGGGCCCTGCTCGCGGTCCCCGGCTCTGACGACGCCGGTCCGCTGGCGACCGCGCTCGACAAGCTCGAGCAGGCCCTCGGCGCCCGGGGCGTGCTCACGGTCGACGTGGGCCGCGCCGACCAGCTCGAGCAGCTGACCGCGGCGGCGCGCGACGGCACCCAGCTCGAGCTCGACTACTACTCGGCGGCCCGCGACGAGCTCACGACCCGCGTCGTCGACCCGGTCCGGGTGTTCCACGCGGTGGGCGCGTGGTATCTCGCGGCCTACTGCCACCGCGCCGAGGCCGACCGCCTGTTTCGCGTCGACCGGATCCGCGCCGCCCGACCGACGGGTGAGCACATGCCGCCCCGCCCGGTCGCGGACGACGACCTCGCCGACCTCGTCTACCGGCCCGCGCCGACCGATCCGCGGGTGCGCCTGCGGCTCCAGGCGGACGCGGCGTGGGTCGCCGAGACGGTGCCGACCGAGGAGGTCGAGGCGCGCCCGGGCGGCGGCTACGAGGTCGTGCTCGCGGTCAGTGGCCCCGCGTTCCTCGAGCGCCTGCTGCTGCAGCTCGGCCCGGCGGCGCGGGTGGTCGACCCGCCGGCCGCGGCGTCGGCGCGGGCCGACGCGGCGCGGCGGATCCTCGACCGGTACGAACGGACACCCGCCTGAGGCGAGCGCTTCCGGTCGAGACGGCCCAAATGTGTTCGGTTGCTGACATCGGATCGCGAGCCGCCGGTTGTCGGCCGCGACCCGCGTCGTCAATGCGGGGGTGGGCGTGGAAGGATGAGCCGGTGGAGCCGCGTCCGTGACGACCAGCCCCCCCGGGTCGGGACCCGACATCCCGACCCTCCACGACGCGACGATCACCGCTGACACGCCGGGGGGCGGCCCTCCGTCGAGCCCGTCGGATTCGCCGACGCAGGAGCTGCCGCGCCCCGCGCCGGGGAGCCGCTGGAAGCGGGTCGCGATCGAGTGGGTGGTGCTGATCGCCGCCGCGCTCCTGATCGCCTTCCTCATCAAGACGTTCCTGTTCCAGGCGTTCTACATCCCATCGGGCTCGATGGAGCCGACGCTGGACATCGGCGACCGGGTGCTGGTCAACAAGCTCTCGTACGACTTCCACGACGTGCACCGCGGCGACATCATCGTGTTCGCCGCCCCGAAGAGCGCGCAGAGCGACGGCATCTCGGACCTCGTGAAGCGGGTCATCGGGCTCCCGGGCGAGGTCGTCACCGGCCGCCCGGACGGCGACGTCTACGTCAACGGGCACCGGCTGAGCGAGCCGTACCTCCCGAAGGACACGCCGACGACGTTCTCGGACGTGCCCCCGTTCTGCGGCCGGCCGCCCGACGGCAACCCGGGCTGCGTCGTCCCCCAAGGCCGGGTCTTCGTCCTCGGCGACAACCGCACCGAATCGAAGGACGGCCGGTTCTTCGGGTCGATCCCCGAGTCGTCGATCGTCGGCCGGGTCTTCGTGCGGATCTGGCCGCTCAACCGCATCTCGTTCATGTAGTCAGCCGGCCGGCGCGGCGGAGCCCCACTCGGCGACCACCGCGACCATGCGGTCCACGTGGTCGCTGTACAGGCCGTCGACGCCGTAGCTGAGCATGGCGCGCAGGTGCCGCACCTCCTGCACGTCCCAGGCGAAGGCCAGGATCCCGAAGCGGTGGAAGAGGGCGACGACGCCCTTCGTCCACTCCGTGTGGTGCAGGTTCATCGCGTCGACGCGCGCGTCGGCGAGGTCGGCCGCGTGGCGCTCGAGCGAGTCGGGGAGCCGACGGCGCACCGTCGAGTGCACGAGGCGGACGTCGCGCGCGTCCGGCCGGAGGTCGCGCAGCGCGTCGAGGTCAGGGGAGCAGAGCCAGGTGCGCGCGGGCGCGCCGTGCGCTCGGGCGAGCGCGACGAGCGGCCGCGCCGCCGCCGGGTCCTTCACGTCGATCGACAGGTCGTAGTCGGCGCCGAGCTCGGTGTAGAGGTCGACGAGGCGGGGTACGCCATGGCGGGTGAGGCGATCGGCGCGGGTGTCGTGGACCCGCAGTTTCCAGAGCCCGAAGAGCGGGCCGCGCACCGCCGCGTCGTGGGTGAGCACCACCTCGCCGTCGGCGCTGAGCCACGCGTCGCTCTCGAGGCCCCGGGCGCCGTGGGCCAGGCCCGCCCGGAAGGCGGGGAGGGTGTTCTCGGGGTGCAGCAGCCGCGCCCCGCGGTGGGCGAACGTGATGGGCGCCACGGGCGTGAATCCTGGCCCAACCACCCCCTCAAGTGGCCTCTCAGGGGGGCCGATCACACGCTCGTGGCGGTAGTGATCAAGGCCGATTGCCCGGAGTGCGGCGTGGTCCGCCTCGGCGTCGGCGACGTGACGGTCCGGGTCTGCACCGACGACTCGTCGGGCGCGTACTCGTTCCGCTGCGACGGGTGCGGCGCCGCGGTGAGCCACCCCGCCCGCCCCGATGTCATCGACCTCTTGGTGCGGGCGGGCTGCGAGGAGGTCTGCTGGCGCCTCCCGGGCGAGCTCGCCGAGCGGCGCAGCGGCCCGAGCTTCACCATCGACGACCTCCTCGACTTCCACCTGCTGCTGCAGGGCGACACGTGGCAGCGCGAGCTGCAGGCGCTCGTCGGCGGGGCGTCCTGAGCGGCTGAGGCGCCGGGGCCGCCCGGGCGACCGGGCCGGGCCACGAGACCAGCGGTACCATCGCTCCGCACGAAAGGAGCGTGTCGTGTCGCTCGGCTCGGCCGAGAGCTCTCCACGCCGTGCGGAACCGGCGGCACCTCCTCTGCACCGCCCGCGGCCCCCGAGGCCCGGCGGACCCGACCCGCTGAGCTAGCCCGTGGCCGTCCTCACCCGCAGCGACGACAAGCCGCCGAAGCCGCCCAAGCCGGCGAAGGACGGCCGCATGACGGTCGTCGAGCACCTCCAGGAGCTGCGGAAGCGGATCATCATCTCCCTCGCCGCGTTCGTGTTCGCGGCGTCGCTCGCCTACTGGTTCGCGCCCGACATCATCCACTTCTTCCTCCACTACTACACGCACGCGACGCACGGGCAGCGCAACCAGTTCATCTTCACGGGCCCGGTCGAGGGGTTCATCACCCGCTTGAAGGTCGCGACGTACGCCGGCATCGTCGCCTCGTCGCCCGTCTGGCTCTGGGAGATGTGGCGCTTCATCACCCCGGGGCTGAACCCGCGCGAGAAGCGCTACGCCGTCCCGTTCCTCGTCAGCTCGCTGCTCCTCTTCCTGGGCGGCGGGGCGGTCGCCATGCTGATCCTGCCGAAGGCGCTGAGCTGGCTGCTCCACGCCGGCGGCTCGGAGCTGACGCCGCTGCTCACCGCGGACAAGTACCTGACGCTCGTCGCGCTGATGATCCTCGCGTTCGGGCTGGCGTTCGAGTTCCCGGTCGTGATCATGTCCCTGCTGCTCGCGCACGTCATCACGACCCAGGGGCTGCGCAAGCGTCGCCGTTGGGCGATCGTCGGCATCTTCGCCTTCGCGGCGATCATCACCCCCAGCCAGGACCCGTACTCTCTGTTCTTCATGGCCATCCCCATGTGCCTCTTCTACGAGGGCTGCATCATCTTGGGCAGGATCCTGAAACGATGACCCCGCGCCGCTCGACCTATAAGCCCCCGCGCCCGCGACACGAGGTCGTCGTAGCCGTCGCTGCGTCGGTCGGGCTCACCGTGATCACCGTCGTGGCGGTGTGGGCGCTCGGCCCGCACACGAGCAGCACGGCGCCGTCGGCGCCCCCGGCGTCGTCGAGCGTGACGACGACGGCCCCGTCCACTCCCGCCTCGAGCACGCCGAGCACCCCGCCCAGCAGTTGAGCGCGCGCGCCCGCTTCGAGGCCGCGCTCGGGTTCGCCCTCGACGACTTCCAGCGGCGCGCCCTCGACGCGCTCGACGAGGGGCGCTCGGTCCTCGTCGCCGCGCCGACCGGGTCGGGCAAGACGGTCGTCGCCGAGTACGCGGTGGCGCGGGCGCTCGCCGCGGACGCGAAGGTCTTCTACACGACGCCGCTGAAGGCGCTCTCGAACCAGAAGTTCGCCGACCTGCGGCGGCTGCACGGCGCCGAGCGGGTCGGGCTGCTCACCGGCGACAACGCGGTGAACGGCGACGCCCCGGTGGTGGTCATGACGACGGAGGTGCTGCGCAACATGATCTACGGCGCGGCGCCGGCGCTCGACGGGCTGCGCTACGTCGTGCTCGACGAGGTCCACTACCTCCAGGACCGCTACCGCGGCGCGGTCTGGGAGGAGGTCATCGTCCATCTCGACCCGGCCGTGGACCTGGTGTGCCTCTCGGCGACCGTGTCGAACGCCGAGGACGTCGCCGACTGGATCGAGACGGTCCGCGGCGCAACCACGGCGGTCATCGAGGAGCGCCGGCCCGTGGCGCTGCACCACCGGTACCTGGCGGGGGAGCGCGGCGGGGGCGGCTTGCACCTCCTGCCCACGTTCGTCGGCGACGGCGACGACCTGCGCCCCAACCCGGAGGCGGAGCGTCTCGACCGGCGCAGCGGCCGGCGCGGTCCCCGCGGCGGGCCGGGCCGCCCGGCGCGTCGCCTCCGCCCGCCCGACCGCATCGAGGTCGTCGACCTCCTCGCCGACGAGCGGCTGGTCCCGGCGATCGTGTTCGTGTTCAGCCGGGCGGGCTGCGACCAGGCCGTCGCCCAGGCCCACGCCGCGGGGGCGCGGCTCACGACCCGAGAGGAGCAGGCCGAGATCCGCCGCATCGCCGACGCGCACCTCCGCGACCTCTCCGACGCCGACCTCGCCGTCCTCGGCGTCCCCGCGTGGCGTGAGGGACTCGCCGCGGGCCTCGCGGCGCACCACGCCGGGCTGGTCCCGCCGATGAAGGAGGCGGTCGAGGAGGCGTTCGCCGCCGGCCTCGTGAAGGTCGTGTACGCGACCGAGACCCTCGCGCTCGGGATCAACATGCCGGCCCGCTCGGTCGTGATCGAGCGGCTCACCAAGTTCACCGGCGAGCGCCACGAGTTCCTCACCCCCGGCGAGTACACGCAGCTGACTGGCCGGGCGGGCCGGCGGGGCATCGACGCGGTGGGCTACGCCGTCGTGTGCTGGAGCCCGTGGGTGACCTTCGACCAGGTCGCCGGCCTCGCGTCGCGTCGCACGGACGCGCTCCGGTCGTCGTTCCGCCCGACCTACAACATGGCCGTCAACCTGGTGCGGCGCTACTCGCCCGACGACGCGCACCATCTCGTCAACCTGTCGTTCGCGCAGTACCGCGCCGACCGTGACGTCGTCCTGCTGGAACGCCAGCTCGAGCGGGCCCGCGAGCAGCTCGAGCGGCAGCGCGAGCGGGCCCGGAGCGACGTCGGCGACGTCGATGAGTACCGGGCGCTCGTGGCTCGTCTCGACGAGGCTCGCCGCGGCCACGGCGCGACGACGCGGGTGGCCGCGGCGCTCGACCGGCTCCGCCCGGGCGACGTGCTGTCGGTCCCGGCCCGCGGCGGGCGGGTCGCGGTCCTCGCCCACGAGCGCCGCCGGGGCGGGCGGCCCCGGCTGCTCGCCGTCACCGTCGGGCGGGGCCTCGTGCGCCTCGACGCCGACGACTTCCGGGCCGCGCCCCACGCCATCGGGCGCGTCGACCTGCCCGAGCCGTACGCGCCGCGCAACCCGACCTACCGGCGCGAGGTCGCGGTCCGGCTGCGTCGGGTGGACGTGCGCGACGGCGAGCCCGGCGGCGGGGGCGACCCGGTCGGCGAGCTGGAGGCCGCCGTCGCGGCGCACCCGGTGCACGACGACCCGGCGCGCGACACACGCGTCCGCGCCGCGGTGAGCGCCGAGCGGCTGACCCGCGAGGTGGCGCGCCTCGAGCGACGCGCCCATGGCCGCAGCGAGAGCCTCGCTCGTCGGTTCGACCGCGTGCTGGACGTGCTCGCGGCCTGGGGCTACGTCGAGGGCTGGCGGCTCACCGAGGCGGGCGAGATCCTCGCCCGCCTCTACACCGAGACCGACCTGCTCGTCGCCGAGGCGCTCCGGGAGGGGCTCCTCGACGGGCTCACCGCGGCCGAGACGGCCTCGGTCGTCTCGTGCTTCACGTACGAGCGCCGCGGCGAGGACGACGTGGTGGCGCCCCCGCCGCGGTGGCCGACCCGCCACGTCGCGGACCGGGCCCGGCGCATCGAGTCCCGCTGGCGGACACTTGCCGCGGCCGAGGACGACGCCGGGCTCCCCGCCACGCGTCCGCCCGACCCGGGCTTCACGGCCTACGTCTCCGAGTGGGTCGCCGGGGACTCGCTCACCGCGATCCTCGAGGACGACGAGCTGGCCGGCGGCGACTTCGTGCGCCACGTGAAGCAGGTGATCGACCTGCTGCGCCAGGTCGCGGTCGTCGCGCCCGACCCGACGACCCGGGCGACGGCGAGCGCCGCGGCGGATGCGTGCTTCCGCGGCGTGATCGCCGCGGCGAGCGCGGCGCCGTGATCCGCGCCGGCGAGCCGTGGGGGAGCGCGGCGTCTGGGCCGGCGACCGTGACCGGCGCGGGCGGTGACGCCGACCTCGCGGCGCTCGTCCGCGACCATCCCGGGGCACGCGTCGCGTTCGAGCCCGACGCGTCCTGCGACCTGGCCCGCGCGGTCGGGCTGCGAGGCTCAGCCGACGCGACGGTCGAGCTGCCGCTCGACGCGCTCGACCTCGGCGCCGCCGGCCTCGCGGTGAACCTGCTCGTCAGCGGGGCGTCGCCCGACCGGCAGACGGCGTGGCGTCGCCGGCGGCCCGTCACGGTGACGGTGGGGGAGCGCACGGTGTTCGACGGCCGGGCCCTCGGCGTGGTGATCGCCAACGGCCAGTTCCGGGAAGGCCGGGACCTCGTCCCGCGGGGACACCCGGGCGACGGCCGCCTCGAGGTGCAGGTGTACGCGCTCCCGCGGGGGCAGCGGCGGGCCCTGCGGACCCGGATCGCCTCGGGGTCGCACCTCCCGCACCCAGCGATCGTGACCGCGACCGGGCACGAGGCGCGGGTGGTGTGGGCCCGGCCGGCCCCGCTGGAGGTCGAC
>JBPYDT010000063.1:0-9379 GCA_051986275.1 Acidimicrobiia bacterium
GGTGGGTCGCGGCGCGGCCCTGCTCCTCGTGCCGTTGGCGCTCGCCGTCGGGCACCGCCTGGTGAGCCTCCGAGGGGTGCCGGCAACGCCTCCGTCAACTTGCCGCAGGTGACCCGCAGGAGTGTCGTCGTGGCCGCTGACCGATGGCTTCGCTGCGGGCTAGGGTCCGCGCCGCGGCAAGGGGGGCGCGTGCAGACGGAGCCCGAGCAGGTCGGCACCGACGCGAGCGGCGCGCCTGTTATCACCGTCACCGGGCTGCGCATGCGCTATGGGCCGTTCGAGGCGGTGCGCGGCATCGACCTGCGGGTGACCCGCGGCGAGGTCTTCGCCTTCCTCGGGCCCAACGGCGCCGGGAAGACCACGACGGTCGAGATCCTCGAGGGGTACCGGCGCCGCACCGGCGGCGAGGTCACGGTCCTCGGGGAGGATCCGCAGCACGCCGACGCGAGCTGGCGCGCCCGCGTCGGCGTCGTGCTCCAGGACGCCGAGCCCGAGCGCGACCTCAGCGCCGCTGAGTGCCTCCAGCTCTACGCCGGGTACTACCCGCGCCCCCGCGACGTCACCGAGACGCTGCGGCTCGTCGGCCTCGAGGACCGCGCCGACGCCCAGGCGACCCGTCTCTCCGGAGGACAACGTCGACGCCTCGACGTGGCGCTCGCGCTCATCGGCGACCCCGAGCTGCTGTTCCTCGACGAGCCGACGACCGGGTTCGATCCCGCGGCCCGGCGCGAGGCGTGGGAGATGATCTCCGGCCTCCGCGACCTCGGGGTCACGGTGTTCCTCACGACGCACTACATGGACGAGGCCGAGCACCTCGCCGACCGGGTCGCCGTCATCAACCAGGGCCAGATCGTCGCCGAGGGCCCACCCGGCACCCTCGCCGGCCGCGAGCACGCGCCCGCCGAGATCCGCTTCAGCCTGCCGGCGGGCACGGCCCCCGCGGACCTGCCGGACGTCGTCCGGGACGCGCTCACCGAGCACGACGGCACCCGGCTCCTGGTCCGCGCCACCTCGCCCCTCGCCGTCCTCTCGCCCCTCATCCGATGGGCCGAGGACCGCGGCGTCGACCTGCCTGACCTCGAGGTCCATCGCCCGAGCCTCGAGGACGTCTACCTCACGCTCACCGACCCTCACGACGCGGCCCGCTGATGGCGGCAGTCCAGGCGCCCACGACCGTCGCGGCGGCGCCGCCGGCGCGCCTCGCGCTGCACCAGTTCCGCTACGAGCTGCGCGCCTTTCTCCGCAACCGACAGTCCAGGTTCTTCACGATCGCGCTGCCGGTGCTGTTCCTCATCATCTTCGCCTCCGTGTTCGGGTCGCACACCGTCGCCGTCCCGGGCGGTCGCATCAACACCTCGATCTACTACGTGCCGGGCATCATCACGTTGGGGATCATCGCCGCGGCGTTCGTCAACCTCGTCATCTCGGTCACCGCCCAGCGCGAGACCGGGGTCTTGAAGCGACGCCGAGCGACACCGATCTCCGCCAGTGCGCTCATCGTCGGCCGCGCCCTCACCGCCGTGGTCGTCGCGCTCGGCATGACGGCCCTGCTGCTGGCCATCGGCTGGGTGTTCTACGGCGCCAGCATCCCGGCTCGGACCGCGCCGGCGCTCGCCGTGACCGTCGTCGTCGGCGCGCTGTCGTTCTGCTGTCTCGGCTACGCCCTCGCGTCGGTGATCCGCAACGAGGACGCGGCGCAGCCGATCACCCAGGCGGCGGTGCTGCCCCTCTACTTCATCTCGGGGATCTTCGTGCCGATCAGCCAGCTCCCCGCCTGGCTCGTCGACGTCGCCAACGTGTTCCCCGTCCGACACCTCGACGCGGCGCTGCTCGTCGCCTACAACCCCCACACGTCAGGCGCCGGCTTCGCCGTCGGGGACCTGCTCATCGTGGCGGCGTGGGGCGTGTTCGGGCTCGTCGTCGCGCTCCGACGGTTCAGCTGGCTGCCCCTCGGTCACTGACGGGAGACGTCCATGGCAGACCGAACCCAGACCCGCACGGGGATCTGCCCGACGCACGGGCAGGTGGAGGCGACGCGGGACGTCCCGGGCCCGTCGTTCCCCTTCGTCGTCTACGGCTACCGGCGGTTCAAGGCGCGGCACCGGCCGTTCCACTGCCCGACGTGCGGCGCCGAGACGACGATGACCCGCGAGTAGGAGCTAGATCGCGCGCTCCCGGTCGGCCCAGTAGGGGTCGCGCAGCTTGCGCTTGTAGAGCTTGCCGTTGGGGTCGCGGGGCAGCTCGGCGACGAAGTCGATCGAGCGGGGCGTCTTGTACTTGGCGAGCTTGTCCTTCGACCAGGCGAGGATCTCCGCCTCGAGCTCGGGCCCCGGCGTCGCGTCCTCGACCGGCTCGACGACGGCCTTCACCTCTTCGCCCCAGTCCTCGTGCGGGATGCCGAACACGGCGACGTCGGCGACGGCCGGGTGCATGATCAGCACGGCCTCGATCTCCGCGGGGTAGATGTTGGCCCCGCCCGAGATGATCATGTCGGTCTTGCGGTCGCGGAGGAACAGCCAGCCGTCGTCGTCGAGGACGCCGACGTCGCCGACGGTGAAGAACTTGCCGTGCCGGCTCCGGTCGGTCTTTTCCCGGTCCTTGTAGTACTCGAAGTTGCCGGTCTGCATGTGCATGTAGACCGTGCCGACCTCGCCCGGTGGCAGCTCGTTGCCCGCGTCGTCGAGGATGACGATCTCCGAGATCGGCCAGGCGCGCCCGACGGTTCCGGGGTGCTCGAGCCACTCGCGGGCGTAGACGATCGTCCCGCCACCCTCGCTCGCCGCGTAGTACTCGTCGATCACCGGGCCCCACCACTCGAGCATCGCCCGCTTCACGTCGGGCGGGCAGGGCGCGGCGGCGTGCACCATGTGTCGCAGCGACGACACGTCGTAGCGGGCCTTCACGTGGTCCGGCAGGCCGAGCAGCCGGACGAACTGGGTCGGCACCATGTGGGTGTTCGTCACCTTGTACCGGTCGATGAGCTCGAGCATCCCCTCGGGGGTCCAGCGGTCCATCAGCACGACCGTGTGGCCGATGTGGAGCGCGCCGCCCGCGAACACGAGCACGGCCGTGTGGTACAGCGGCGACCCGCAGATGTGCACGTTGTCGTCGAACGGCTGGAGCTGGAAGAGGAACAGCATCCCGCCGTTCCCGGCCGCCGACTGCTCCGGCGGCGTGCCCGGCAGCGGACGGCGCACGCCCTTCGGCTTGCCCGTCGTGCCCGACGTGTAGTTCATGACCGCGCCCGTCGTCCGGTCCTCCGGTGGCGTCGTGGGCTGCCCCGCCTTCAAGTCGTCGTAGGAGCGGAACCCCGGGATGTCGCCGCCGACCGCGAACCGGCCGCCCGACGGGAAGTCGATCTCCTCCGCGGCGGCCTGCGCCGCGTCGGCGAACCCGGCGTGCGCGACGAACGCCTTCGCCTCGCTGTCCTGGATGATGTAGGCGATCTCAGGCCCGACGAGGTGCCAGTTGATCGGCACGAGGTAGAAGCCCGCCTCGAGGGCCGCGAGGTAGAGCTCGAACACCTCCGCCGAGTTCGGCAGGAGCATCGCGACCGCGTCGCCGACGCCGAGCCCGGCGGCGCGCAGCCCGTGCACGACCTGATGCGCCGCGGCGGCCAGCTCGCCGGCCCGGACCTCGCGGCGCTCCGGGGTGACGAGCGCGACGTGATCGGGGCGGGCCTCGGCGATGGCCCAGAACCCGAGCGGGGGTGCCTCGGTGGTGGCGTCGGGGGTCGTCACGGTCGCTCCAGACTCAAGGGGACGGGACGGGCACGGCGTGCTCGGCGAGCCGCTTCGCCCAGCGGTAGTCGGGCTTGCCGACCGGGGTGCGGGGGATCTCGTCGGTCAGCTCGAGCTGGCGCGGCACCTTGTAGCCGGCGAGCGTCGTGCGACAGAACGTCTGCAGCTCGTCGAGGGACGGGCGGGCGTCGCTCCGCGGCGTGACGACCGCGGCGACGCGCTCGACGAGGCGCTCGTCGGGGACGCCGACGACCACGGCGTCGAACACGTCGGGGTGGCCCTTCAACGCCGCCTCGACCTCCTCGGGGTAGACCTTCTCGCCGCCGGTGTTGATGCACACCGACCCGCGACCCAGCAGGTGCAGCGTGCCGTCCGCCTCGATCGTCGCGGCGTCGCCCGGGACGACCCAGCGCACCCCCTCGGGGTCGGTCACGAAGGTGGCCGCCGTCTTCGCGGGGTCCTTGTAGTAGCCGAGCGGGATGTGGCCCCGCCGGGCGAGGCGGCCCACCTGCCCGGACCCGGGCTCGACGCGCCGCCCCTCGTCGTCGAGGACGGTGACCCAGTCGCGGATCGTGAACGCCGGACCGGCCGCGGGGCGGTCGAAGTCGAGCACCGTGCCGGCCGCCCCCGTCTCGGACGCCCCGAACGAGTCGGTGACGACCACGCCGGGGAGCCGGCGTCGCAGCTCCTCCTTCACCGCCTTCGACAGGATGGCGCCGCCCGACCCGATGCCCTGCAGCGATGACAGGTCGTAGCGGGCGCCGGGCGCGGCGAGCGCCTCCGCGAGGGGGCGGGCCATCGCGTCGCCGACGACCATGATCGAGTTGGCGCGCTCGCGCTCGGCGAGCCGGAGCACCGCGTCGCCGTCGTAGTGGTGGTCGCAGTTCAGGACCGACGTGTTGCCGCCGTAGAAGCCGATGAAGGTCACCCACTGCCCGCCGCCGTGCATCATCGGGGCGTTCACGACCCCGACCGTCGGCTCGGCCGACAGCCGGGACGCGAGCTCCTCGGGCGTCTGGATCGGCGGCTGGCCGAACCCGCCGCCGCCGAGCGCGGCGAAGAAGATGTCCTCGCCCCGCCACATGACGCCCTTCGGGGACCCCGTCGTGCCGCCCGTATAGAGAAGGTAGGGGTCGTCGGCCGAGCGCGGCCCGAAGTCGCGTTCCGGGCTCGCGGCCGCCAGCGCCGCCTCGTAGTCCGCCGCGCCGAGCGCGGCGACGGCGTCGTCCTCGTCGGCGCCGTCGTCGATGACCACCACGTGGCGCAACGCTGGCGCGGCTGGCCGGGCCTCGACGAGCATCGGGGCGAAGGAGCGCTCGGCGAGCACGGCGACCGCGTCCGAGTTCTCGAGGAGGTACCCGAGCTCGCTCGTCACGTAGCGGTAGTTGAGGTTCACCACCGCGGCGCGGGCCTTGTAGATGCCGAGCTCGGCCTCGAGCCACTCGGCGCGGTTCCACGACAGCACCGCGACGTGATCGCCCGGCTCGACCCCGGCCGCCTGGAGATGGTGGGCGACGCGGCTCGCCCGCTCGTCGAGTTCGCCGTAGGTTCGCCGCGCGGCGCCCGCGACCAGCGCCATTCGATCGGGGACCTGGTCCACGACGATCTCGAAGAGGTCGGCGAGGTTGAACTCCATCGAGGCCGCAGTAGAACATGTTCTCGTTCAGGCCGGCAAGGCGTCACGACGAGGGGACGGCACGTGGGAACCGACGTCGACACCGCCGAGTTGCTCGCCGGCCGGGTCGCGATCGTCTCCGGCGTCGGCCCGGGTCTCGGACGGTCGCTCGCGCTCGCGCTCGCCCGCGCCGGCGCCGACGTCGGCCTCGGCGCCCGGCGCGCCGCGTCCCTCCAGCGCGTCGCCACCGAGATCGAGGACCTCGGACGACGGAGCTGCGCCGTCCCGACGGACGTCACCGACCCGGCGCAGTGCCAGCGTCTGGTGGAGACGGTGGCGGCCGAGCTGGGACGCGTCGACGCCCTCGTCAACAACGCGTTCACGGAGGAGGACTGGCGCGAGCCGTTCGACGGGTTCGACCCCGCCCGCTGGCGTGCCCCGATGGCGGTGAACTGCCTCGGGTCGCTCGCGCTCACCCATGCCGCCGTGCCGCACCTCCGTGAGGCCGGCGGGGGAAGCGTCGTGATGATCACCACCCTGTCCGTGAAGAACCCGATCCCGCTCCTGGCGGGCTACGCGGCGTCGAAGCGGGCGCTGACCGACGCGGCGCGGGTCCTGGCCGACGAGCTGCGACCCGACGGCATCCGCGTGAACTGTGTCGCGCCCGGCCACATCGCGGGCCCGGTCCTCGACGAGTACTTCGTTTGGAACGCTGAGCGGCGCCACGTCACGCGCGAGACGATCGAGTCCGAGATCGAGGCGGCCAACGCGCTCCCCCGGATCGCCACGCCCGACGAGATCGCCGCCACGGTCGTCTTCTTCGCGAGCGACCTGGCCCGAGGGGTCACCGGGCAGAGCCTCGACGTGAACTGCGGCCGCACGCTCAGCTGATGCTGCTCAGCGGCCGCGTGGCGATCATCGCCGGTGTCGGCGGACTCGGCAGCGCCGTGGCGCGGGCGTTCGCGCGCGAGGGCGCGGCGGTCGTCCTCGGCGACCCGGGCGACGCCGCGCTCGCGTACGCGCGAGCCGCGGTCGCCGACCAGGGCGCCGTCGTGCGGACGGTGAGGACCGAAGGCACGAGCGCCGACGGCGACCGACTGGTACGCGCCGCGCTCGACGCGTTCGGCCGCGTCGACGTCGTGATCTGCAACGCCGCGGGCAGCCTCGACGCGTCCGGTCCCGACATCGAGGGCTGGGACCGAACGCTCGACACGACGCTCTTCGCCGCGCTCGAGCTGGCCCACGCCGCGATCCCGCCGCTCCGCGCCGCGGGGAGGGGCGCGATCGTGTTCGTGAGCTCACCGCTCCTGCGGGAACCGCTCGCCGGTCACGGTCCGCAGGTGGCGGCCTACGGCGCGCTCCTCACGGCCTCCCAGGTCCTCGCCCGTGAGCTCGGGCCGTCGAACATCCGCGTGAACACGGTCGTGCCCCGCCCCGAGGACCCGCCCCCGGGGGCGCCCGGGCCGGCCTCCGAGGAGCCGACGGGCGACGCGGCGGCCGACGCCATCGTGTTTCTGGCCTCGGATCTCGCCGCCGTCGTCACCGGCCAGTCCCTCGACGTGCGCACCGCCGGCTCGTAGCTCGCCCGGGTCGGCCCGCCCGGACGGGCGCTTCAGGAAATCGGCCGTCCGGTCGACAAAGACCGTCGAGCGATGCCGGAGTTCCCCCTGATCCTCGCGGCGGCCCAGGACGGCGCCGAATGGGCGGTCACCGCCCTATGGACCTCCCTGCACGCGCCCCTGCTCCGCTTCCTGCGGGGCCTGAACCGAGGCGCCGCCGAGGACGTCGAATCGGAGACCTGGATCCGCATCGCCCGCGGACTCCGCGGCTTCTCCGGCGGCGAGGCCGACTTTCGCGCCTGGGCCTTCACGATCGCCCGCAACCGCATGATCGACTGGTGCCGCCAAGCCGAGCGGATGCGGGCGACCCCCGTGGCGGCCGAGGAGCTGGCCGCGATGCCGGGCAGCACCGACGCGGCGGCCGCGGCCGAGGAGGAGCTGGAGCTCGAGGCCGCGCTGAGCCTCGTGCGCACGCTTCCGCCCGATCAGGGCGAGGTGGTCCTGCTGCGCGTCCTCGCCGGACTCGACGTCGCCCGCGTCGCGGCCATCGTCGGGAAGAGCCCGGGCGCGGTGCGGGTCCTGCAACACCGCGGGCTTCGCCGACTGGCGGCCGAGTCGAGCCTCGAGGCCGTCGCCAACCGAGAGACCGCCCCTCGGTGACCTGGCTGCTCACGCGGCCGGACAGCCCGTGGGCCATCGACGACGACACGATGGAGTGGCTGCGGCGCGGGACGGTCGCAGCCGCCGACTCCTTGCCCGGGTGCGATCTCCGAGGCGACTAGCAGCCGACGCCCGGCTCGGTGTAGTTCCCGTACTCCGGCGCCTGCTCGAGGCGCATCGTGACCGTGCTCGTCAGTGTCTGGTTGCCGAGGAAGGGCAGCGTCAGGCCCGTCACCGCGGTGACCGGGAAGGACGCGCACACGACCACGTCGTCACCGATCGCCTCGCCGGTGATCGAGATCCGCACCTTCGTCTGAGAGCTGCTCAGCCCGATCCGGTTCTTCGTGTCACACACGAGGGCGTTCGTCGCGTCCGCCGTCGTAGTCGGGTCGGCGGGCGGCGTGACGGTCGTGCCGTCGATGGTGCAGGCCGGCGCGTTCTGGACGTCGTTCACGACCGCCATCCGGGCTGCGTCTCGGGTGCCGCTCCGCACGTTCTCGTAGTTGGAGAACGCGATCCCGAAGTCGATGACGCCGAACACGATCAGCATCAGCAGGGGGGCGATCAGCGCGAACTCGACCAGCGCTGCGCCTCGTTCGCTGGGCGCCAGTCTCCGCGCCAGCTTCCGGGTCGGGCGCAGCGTCGTCACCGGCTCGGTCCCCTCGCGGCGACTGGCCGGAGCGGGTGACGCCGGCCGATCGGGTGGGGGTCGCCCGGCTGGGTCCGTTCCCCGGCGTGTGCCGGGCGCGAGAGCGGAGCACGACCGACGGCGCTGTGGATCGTCAGACCCCTCCGACGACGAACCCGCGAGCGAACGGGCCGCGTGTGAGCGGCGATGCTCCATCCCACGGTAAGAGCCAACGATCCGTCGGGCGCTGGCGTTACACGACGGCCCGTCGGACGTCCGGACGCGGGCCGTAACGTCGACGGCGCACGCGACGTTTCTTCGCGGCATGGGCCATGTCGTGGGCGCGGGCTCCGGGATCACGCTGCTGCAGCTCGCGGTGAACGCGGCCGTGGTCGTGCGTCGCCGTCCCCACCGTTCCGAGCGCCTGGCCCTGCTGGAGGCCCTCCGGTGCCCAGCGACGGCGGAGGAGGCGGTCAGCGAGCGCCGGACGGTCGAGCTCGTCCTCGGCATCGTCCGGGCGCAGCGGGCGACCGCCGGCCGGCCGGAGGCGCCAGGGACCTGGCCCGTAACGCCGTCGGGCGGTGGATCGTTCCCCCCATCGTGAGAGACGGGGCACACGGCCGCGCGACGCGCCGGCTCGATGGTCGCGGGCTGGCCTCGCGCGTGGCGCGGCGGCTGGCGGCGCGCCTCCCGACGGCTCGGGGGGACGAGCGCGGCGCCGTGTTCGTCCTCACCGCCCTGATGATGGTCGTCCTCCTCGGGTTCGCGGCGCTGACCGTCGACGTCGGCTACGCGTACCAGCAGCAGCGCCAGGTGCAGAACGGCGCCGACGCGGCCGCCCTCGGCGCGGCGCAGGACCTGCCCGACCTGACGTCGACCGCCTCCGACGCGGAGTCGCTCACCTCGAGCAACCTGCCGCACGGGACGTTCCCCTGGTCGTCGTGCACCGACTCGTCCAGCCTGGCCGTGTTGGACCAGTCGACGGGCTGCGTGTCGTACGACACGTCGTTCACACGGGTGCGGGTGCGGGTCCCGACACAGTCCCTCCCGACGTTCTTCGGACGGGTCATCGGCGTGAACAGCATCTCGACGTGGGCTGGGGCCACGGCGCGAGTCGTCACCGCCGGCTTCGGGTCGATCGAACCGTTCACCCTATTCTCGGGGTTCAACGCCGGTC
>JBPYDT010000064.1:0-4872 GCA_051986275.1 Acidimicrobiia bacterium
TCGTTGATCGACGGGCCGCCCTCGACGAGGACGTCGTGGTAGCCGTGGTCGGTGAGGCGCGTGAGCCCGGCGCGGAGGTCGAGGCGGTCGTCGCCCGCGACGATGACGTCGCTGAGCGGCGCCTCCGACGGGATCCGGGCGGCCGACGAGGCGACCGTGAACACGATCGGCTTCGGGTCGGCGGCGACGAAGAACCGGTCGTCCCAGTCGAAGTCCACGCGCCGCGAGATCACCGCGATCGTGGGCTCGGCGGGCTGGCCGCGCGCGAGGCGCGCGTCGCGCAGCTCGGCTGAGAGCGTGGGCGGCCCGTAGTGCTCGGTGCGCATCGTGGCGGCGCCGACGAGGATGACGTCGGCGAACGAGCGCAGCGTGAAGAACAGGGCGCGGTCGGCGGTGCCGCCGAGGCCGCCCGACCGCCCTGCGAGCGCGGTCGCCCCGTCGACGCTCGCGACCATGTTGAGGCGCACCCATCGGCCGTCCCGGCGCCGGGTGGGCCGATACGTCGCGGTCAGGTCGGCGGGCCCGGGCTGCGGGAAGAGGGCCTGCAGCGCCGGGGCGTCGCCCGGGGTCGGCTCAGCCACGGCGCGCCCGCGGGCCGGCGCGGCGCCGGCGCCCGCGTCGTCGCCCGCTCAGGCCTCGAACTGCGGGAGCCACGGCTTCGTCGCCGCGAGGAGCTCGTCGGTCATGGCGACGACGTGCTCGTAGGGGAACGAGCCGGCCACGGGGTCGGCGAGCATCGCCTCGAGCACGGTCGTGCGGTTGCCGGCGAGCGCGGCCTCGACGGTGAGCTCCTCCGCGGTCGCGACGCGGCGCAGCAGCTCGCCGAGGACCGACGGGACGCGCACGACGTCGCGGCCGCGGAGGACGCCGTCGGTCGCGACCCCGATGCACTCGACGACGACGTCGCGGTCGAGGTTCTGCACCTGGCCGGCGTTCGGCAGGTTCATCGGGAGCGGGCGGGGGTGGCTCCGCTGCAGCGAGTCGAGAACCGGGGCGACGAGCTCGCCCGACGGGTACGGGGTGAGCTCGTCGCTGGCGAGGAAGTCGGCGACGCCCCGCTCGTCGCCCCACTTGTCGGCGACGTGGCCCGCGAGGCCGTAGTGGTGCACGGACCACTCGCGGCCGAAGTCCGAGGCGGGCGTCACGAAGCCGGGGAAGAACTCCGCGACGTGGGTGTCCGCCGAGCCCGGCAGGACGCCGAACCGGCGGAACAGCTCGAGCTTGAGCCGGTTGCCGGCGAGCACGTCGGCCTTCGTCCACCGCTCGTCCGGCGTCACCTTCCGGTAGTGCATCTGGGCCGGCAGCGGGTTCATCCAGACCGGCGCGGCGTGGCTTTCCTCGTCGTCCAGGAGGTCGCGGAGCTGGGCGAACCCGTCCTCGCCGTCCACCGTCACCCCGGTGATGAGCGGGAGGTGGTTCACGCCCGCGACGACCGGGGCGATGCGGCGCAGGTCGCCGTCGAGCAGCAGGCTCAGCACGAACATGGTCCCGACGACCTCGTTGCAGAGGCCCACCGTGCGCACGCCGGTCTCGCGCGTCACGGCCCGGCACAGCGCCGAGAGCGGGTTCGTGACGTTCAGGAGCAGCGCGTCGGGACAGCGGCGCTCGATCGCGCCCGCGATGCCGAGCAGGACCGGGATGCTGCGCAGCGACCGGCTGATGCCGCCCGGCCCGACGCTGTCCCCGACCGGCTGGCGGACGCCGTAGCGGGCGGGGATCTCGAGGTCGTGGCGCATGCTCGTGAACCCGCCCACCGAGAACGCGGTGACCACGTACTCGGCGCCGTCGAGTCCCTCGTCGAGGTCGGTGGTGGCGCTCACCGTGAGCCCGAGGCCGGGCCGGCACTTCGCCATGTGGTCGGCGACGTCGAGCATCGGCGGGAGCGAGTCGGGGTCGACGTCGACGAGCGTGACCGTCGCGTCCTGCAGCGAGGCGGTGTTGGCGAAGTCGGCGAGCAGGCGGGGGGTCCAGTGGGTGCTGCCCCCGCCCACGAGCGTGATCCGGGGCGTCATGGTGCAGCGACGTTAGACGGCACCGGGCGTCAGCGTCACCGCCGCGTGGTCAGTGCTTCGACGCCACGAGGTCCGCGTACTCGGGGTGGCGGCGGATGTAGGACGCCACGTACGGGCAGACCGGTGTCACGGCGAGCCCGCGGGCGCGCGCGTCGTCGAGCGCCCACGCCACGAGCCGGCCGGCGATCCCCCGCCCCTCGAACCCGGCCTCGGTCTCGGTGTGCACGAGCACGATCCGTCGCGGGAGGAGGCGGTAGGTGATGATCCCCGCGAGGTCGTCGCCGACCCACGCCTCGTAGCGGCGCGCCGCCTCGTCGTTCGTGAGGCGGACGGCGTCGCTCACGTCCGGCCCACGGTCGCGCGCTAGGGCGCGACGGACTGGAGGTCGGCGAACCCCGACGGCTCGTGGCGGCCGATCGCGGCGTGCTCGAAGATGCCCCAGCCGGTCTGGCCGTCGAAGGTGGCCCGGGCGAGGTGGTCGGTGATCGAGAACGCGCCGCGGCCGGCGACCGCCGGGTCCTGGTGGTCGTAGACCGAGCCCTCGACCCAGCGCTCGCCCTTCCACAGGCCGTGGCTCCAGTCGGGGTCGGCGCCGTAGCCGCAGCCCACGTTCAGCGGGATGCCGATCAGGGGCTCGATGTCGAGCGTGTCGGTCTTGCCGTCCCGCGTGACGAGCTCCATCGACGCGCCGGTCGGGCGGCGGGTCCCCGACTGGTACCGGATCTCGGGCAGGGGCCAGCCGAGCTGCTCGGCGGGCTTCCCCGTCGCCTCGGGGAAGACGCGCACGGCGAAGTTCGTGTTGCGCTGCCCCTGCGGGTTCTCCTCGAGGATGACGTGGAGCGCGAAGTCGTCGAAGCGCAGCGGGATCCAGTTCCACCACATCCCGGCGAACTCCCGCGGCTTGCCCGCCGGCTCGGCCTCGCCGACCGGCCGGATCCCCCACGAGCGGTCGCGGGTCGCGGTGAAGCGCTCGGGCGTCACCGGGATGCGCTCGCCCGCGACGCGCAGCTCGCCCTCCCACGTCCCGACGCCGGCGAAGCGCGACGCGTCGAGGAGGATGCGGTCGCCCTGGTAGCGGATGTGCTGGGGCTCGCTGATCGGGCCGTAGTCCGACCGGTACCGCAGGTCGAACCCGAGGCCCTGCTCGTCGGCGTCGCACACGACGCGCAGGTCGTGGAACGGCTCGATGACCTCGATGCGGTACGGGCCGACCTCCTGCTTCATCTTGTCGTCGGGCCGCGCGCCGGAGGTGCGCACGGCCCACTGCCGGTCGCCGCGCCGCACGGTCGCGTACGCGTCGATCACGCCCAGGTTCGGGTACACGCCGAGGCCGGTGATGAAGTACGCGTCCGCCTCGTGGTCGATGCCCTGGAAGATGCAGCGGTCGTAGACGTTGCGGTCGCTCGAGCCGACGTACCGCATGGGCAGCGGCAGCTGATGGATCGGGTATTCGTCGAGGGGATCGAACTCGAGCACCGCGCACCTCCCGCCGGGGCCAGGTCGGCCCTGACGGTATCGGACGCGACGGCGCGGGTCGGCGGGCGGTCGTGGCTCAGCTCGAGCCGGGCGGCGGATCGAACGAGGCCAGCTCGCCCGCGTCGGGTGCCTCGAAGACGGCGGCCCACCCGTCGAGGTCGGCGCGGCGGATCGGGGAGCCGTCCCAGGGCGGCGCCGCGTTCCGGGCCTCGATGCGCCGCCACAGCTCGTCGGTCGGCACGTCGAGGTAGTGCAGCTCGACGCCGACGCCCAGGCCACGGGCCGCGGCGCGCATCTCGTCACGTTCGACCCGGGTCCAGAGCCCGAAGTCGAGGACGACGCTCACGCCGAGGCGCAGGATCTCCTGGGCGAGGCGCCAGAGCTCGTGGTCGACCTTCTCCCGGGTCGCCTCGTCCCAGGGGGTGGCACCGAGCGCCCAGAGCCATTCGTCCTGCGTCAGGCGCACGGCGTCCCGGTCCGCCGCGAGCTGCCGGGCGAGCGTGGTCTTGCCCGACGCGGGCAGCCCGCACGTGAGGATCAACCGGGCCCGGCTCATCGGGCGTCCAGTCCAGCAGTTCGCCGACCCTTCTTCCCCACCTTCTCTGGCGCGCGGCACGTCTCCGCCGAGGCCAGGCGCACGCCTGCGCCGCGCCCCGGTGGGCGTCAGCCGGCGGCGTGCTCGTAGCGCTCGAAGATGGCGTCCCAGCCCGCGACGTGCACGAGGTCGGTGCGCCCGCCGTCGAGGGAGCGGGCGAGCGCGTCGAGGTGGAAGTGCCAGCCGGCGAGGACCTTGGTCCGCACGTCGGCGGGCAGCTCGACCGTGCTCGTGAACGTGAGCTGCGTGCCGGCGCCGGCCTCGCGGAGCTCGAAGCGCAGCGTGCCGTGGAGGTCGCCGACGATCTCGAGCAGGCGGGGCGGGTCGAGCGCGCGGATCGTGCCGTGGAGCTCGGCCCCGTTCCCGTCCTCGTCGCGGTTGAACCAGCGCAGGGTGAAGCGCCCGCCGGGCACGAGGTCGACGTCGGCCTCCCCCCACCACCCGGCGAGCTCGTCGGGGCGCGTCAGCGCGGCCCACACCGCGGCGCGCGGGTGCGGGAGCTGGCGGACGAAGCGCAGCACGCAGTGGTCGCCGACGACCTCGACGACGCCGTCGGCGGTGATCTCAGCCATGTCGCTCCTCCCGGTCGAGGTGGGCCTCGAGCGCGTCGAGGCGGCGGCTCCACAGCTCGCGGTAGGGGGCGAGCCAGGCGTCGACCGCGGCGAGCGGCGCCGGGTCGAGCTCGTACCAGCGGCGCTGCGCGTCGCGGCGCACCCGCACGAGCCCGGCGTCGCGCAGGACGCGCAGGTGCTTCGAGGTCCCGGGCTGGCTCGTGGGCAGCCGGTCGAC
>JBPYDT010000065.1:0-10100 GCA_051986275.1 Acidimicrobiia bacterium
CGGCCCAGTCGAACGCGACGTGGGGTCGCTTCGACACCCTGCCCCAGCCCGGGCAGGAGGGGACCTACCAGGGCGGCTCGGGCCTCGTGCACTGCGCCGGCGGTGTGTGGACGGTCACCGACTTCGGCACCTCCGAGGTCGGCTGTCCCGGGGGCGCGGCCGCGCCGCCCCCCGCGGCGGTCGCGGCCGACCTCGGCATCGACTGCCCCTGAGGATCAGATGTCGTAGTACAGGTAGAACTCGTACGGGTGCGGCCGCAGGCGCATCGCATCGATCTCGTTCTCGCGCTTGTACGAGATCCACGTCTCGATCACATCGGGCGTGAACACGTTCCCGGCGAGCAGGAACTCGTGGTCGGCCTCGAGCGCGGCGAGCGCGTCGTCGAGCGAGCCCGGGACCTGCGGCACCTTCGCCAGCTCCTCCGGTGGGAGGTCGTAGAGGTCGCGGTCGACCGGGCTCGGCGGCTCCAGCTTGTTCTGGATCCCGTCGACCCCCGCCATCATCATCGCCGAGAACGCCAGGTACGGGTTGCACGACGGGTCCGGGCAGCGGAACTCGAGCCGCTTGGCCTTCGGGCTCTTCGAGTACAGCGGGATCCGGACGGCCGCCGACCGGTTGCGCTGGGAGTACACGAGGTTCACCGGCGCCTCGTAGCCCGGGACGAGCCGCTTGTACGAGTTCGTCGTCGGGTTCGAGAAGGCGATGATCGCCGCGGCGTGGGTCAGCAGCCCGCCGATGTACCAGCGCGCCATGTCCGAGATGCTGCCGTAGCCCTTCTCGTCGAAGAACAGCGGCTGGTCGCCCTTCCAGAGCGACTGGTGGACGTGCATCCCCGAGCCGTTGTCCATGAAGACGGGCTTGGGCATGAACGTGACCGTCTTGCCGCGCGCCCGCGCCACGTTCTTCGTGACGTACTTGTAGAGCATGAGCTTGTCGGCCATGCGCAGCAGCTTGTCGAAGCGCATGTCGATCTCGGCCTGGCCGGCCGTGCCGACCTCGTGGTGCTGCACCTCGATGTCGATCCCGACCGACTCCATGACCGCCACCATCTCGGAGCGCAGGTCCTGGTAGGAGTCCATCGGCGGGACGGGGAAGTAGCCCTCCTTGTAGCGCGGCTTGTAGCCGAGGTTCGGTGAGCCGTCGAGCTCGAACTCGTTCCCCGAGCCCCACACGCCCTCGACCGAGTCGACGTAGTAGTAGCCGGAGTACTGGTTCTGGTCGAAGCGCGCCTGGTCGAAGATGTAGAACTCGGCCTCCGGCCCGAAGTACACGGTGTCAGCCAAGCCGGTGCTCTTCAGGTACTCCTCCGCCTTGCGCGCCACGTAGCGAGGGTCCCGCGTGTACGACTCCCCGGTCACCGGGTCGCGCACGAAGCAGTTGAGGTTCAGCGTCGTGTGCTCGCGGAACGGGTCGATGACGGCGGTGTTCGGGTCCGGGATGAGGAGCATGTCGGACTCCTGGATCTCCTGGAACCCCCGGATCGACGAGCCGTCGAAGCCGTAGCCGTCCTCGAAGCCGTCCGCCGTCAGCTCGTGGATCGGCATCGAGAAGTGCTGCATCACACCGGGCAGGTCGCAGAAGCGAAGGTCGACGAACTGGGCGCCCTCGCGCTTGGCCAGGTCGAGGACCTCGTTCGGGTTGCGGCTCTCCACGTGCGTACCCTCCGTTCCATCGGCGACCCCACCCGGCCTCTTCCTGGCCGCAGCTCGCCGAGCTGATGCGGGATGCTGTCACGCGGGGCGTTTCCCGTCCCATTCGCGTTCGTGAATGCCGTGTGAACAGCATCTTTGCCCCGTGTATCAGTGCCCGACCGGCAACAAGGGCCTGCCACACTGAAGGGATGCAGCACCAACTCGACTACGTGCTGCGCACCGTCGAGGAGCGCGGCGTCCGCTTCGTGCGGCTCTGGTTCACCGACGTGCTCGGGTTCCTGAAGAGCTTCGAGATCACGCCCGCCGAGCTCGAGATCGCGCTCGAGGAGGGGATGACCTTCGACGGGTCGGCGATCGAGGGCTACAGCCGGGTGCAGGAGTCCGACATGCTCCTCGCGCCCGACGCCAACACGTTCGAGATCGTGCCCTGGCACAGCGAGGACGCGCCGACGGCGCGGATGTTCTGCGACGTGCACCGCATCACGAACGAGCCCTTCGAGGGTGACCCGCGCTTCGTGCTGAAGCGCAACCTGGAGCGGGCCCGCGAGAAGGGGTTCACCTTCTACGCCGGGCCGGAGATGGAGTTCTTCTACTTCGGGTCGGCCGACGCGGCCGTGCCGCTCGACCACGCCGGGTTCTTCGACGTCACGCAGCAGGAGCAGGTGTCGGACCTGCGCAAGCAGACGATCATGACGCTCGAGGCGATGGGCATACCGGTCGAGTACAGCCACCACGAGCTCGGGCCGAGCCAGCACGAGATCGACCTGCGCTACACGGACGCGCTCACGATGGCCGACAACGTCATCTCGTTCCGCCACGTGGTGAAGAAGGTCGCGGCCGACCACGGCCTGTACGCCACCTTCATGCCCAAGCCGATCTCGGGCGACTTCGGCTCCGGGATGCACACCCATTTCTCGCTCTTCGAGGGCGACACGAACGCGTTCCACGACGCCCGCGACGACCACGGCCTCTCGAAGATTGGCAAGTGCTTCATCGCCGGGCTGCTGCACCACGCACGCGAGATCACCGCGGTGACGAACCAGTGGGTGAACTCGTACAAGCGCCTGAGCGTGCGCTACGAGGCGCCGGTCTACGTCTGCTGGGCCCGCAACAACCGCTCGGCGCTCGTCCGGGTCCCGGTCACGAAGGCGGGCAAGGAGAGCTCGACCCGCATCGAGTTCCGGTCCCCCGACCCGGCGTGCAACCCCTACCTGGCGTTCTCTGTGATCCTGGCCGCCGGGCTCGAGGGCATCGAGCAGAACTACGACCTGCCCCCCGAGGCGACGAACAACATCTTCGAGCTGACGCCCGAGGAGCGGGCCGCCGAGGGCATCGCGTCGCTGCCCGAATCGCTCGGCGAGGCGATCGACGTGATGGAGCGCTCCGAGCTCGTCGCCGAGGCGCTCGGAGAGCACGTCTTCGAGCACTTCGTGCGCAACAAGCGCGCCGAGTGGGACGACTACCGGGCCCAGGTCACGCCGTTCGAGCTCACCCGCTACCTCGGCACGCTGTGATGGACGAGCCGCTCCTCGTCTTCCCCGACCCGCCGCCCCCACTGCTCGCCCAGACGCTCGACCTGGGCGGGTACCGCTGGAAGGCGGTGGCGAACGCGTCGGCGGCGAACGCCGCGGAGCCTCGCGACGGCTGGGTCGGCGCGATCGTCGTGTGCGAGGAGGACCCGGAGGGTGCCTTCGGCGTGTGCCGGGTGCTCCGCCGACGCGACACCAGCCCCGCGCCCGTGCTCGTGCTCGTCTCGGGCGCGCAGCTCGCCGAGCTCGAGCTGCGGGAGGACCTCTTCGACGACTTCTGCCTCGCGCCGTTCCACCCTCAGGAGCTCGAGGCGCGCCTGCGGCACCTGCTGTGGCGGACGGGGCGGGGCGCGCGACCCGAGATCGTCGAGTACGGCGACATGGCGCTGAACCTCGAGACGTACCAGGCCGAGCTCGCGAATCGCCCGCTCGACCTGACGTACATGGAGTACGAGCTCCTGAAGTTCTTCGCCACGCACCCCGGGAAGGTGTTCACCCGCGAGCAGCTGCTCTCGCGCGTGTGGGGCTACGAGTACTACGGCGGCGCCCGCACGGTCGATGTCCACGTGCGCCGCCTACGCGCCAAGCTCGGCGAGGAGCACGCCGGCTGGATCCAGACGGTTCGCTCGGTCGGCTATCGGTTCGGCCAGACCCGCTCCGCCGCGGAGTGACGCGCTAGGCCTTCGAGTCGGCCTCGGCGTCGGCGTCGGCGGACTCGAGCCAGCCGAACACCGCGCTCCACGCCGCCCCGACGAGCATCACGCCGACTGGGACGACGAGCACCATCGCGACGACGAACACGAGCGCGCCGGGCACACCCCGACGGTAGCGGCCGAGGATCACCGACGGGCGGCCTGGGCCGCCCGGCTGCTGGCGGCGGGGAGCACCTCGGGGCGCCGACCCTCGGCCTCGGTCAGCGCCTCCCACGCCGCCGACGCGACGGCCGCGAACACCGCGTCGCTCACGGCCCGCGGCGGCCCGGGATCGTCGAGCACCGTGACCTCGAACGGCGGCGTCGAGCGGGCGCGCAGGATCCCGAACGAGCGGATCGTCAGGTCGAGGACCTCGCCGGTGTCGGGATCGACCGCCAGCCCCTCGGTGAGCACCCAGCCGAGAGCCATGTGCGCCGCGCCCTGGCAGTACGAGCGGAGGACGACCTCGTCCAGCGGGTCGCCCGCCGCCACCTGGATCTCGACTCGTGCGGCCGCGCCCGTCGCCCGGTCGAGATGGACAGCCGCGCCGGCCACGCCGCCGCCGGGCGCTTGCGCGACGGTGACGAGTCGGGCGCGCGCCACCCGCTCGTCGGCCGCGCACGCCGCGGCGTCGATCCCGGCGGTGACGAGCGCGGCCTCGCGCAGCATCGTGCGCTCGGCGAGCGGGAACGCGCGCACGTTCGTCGTCGTGGGCGGGCCGGGCACGCGCACCGGCTGCCAGCGTTCTGCGAGCGGGACCGTCAGCACGGCCGGGGCCGTCGGCCAACCAGTCGTCGTGTCGGCCACCACCCGGCCGTCGACGTGCACCGCGCCGTCGCGGGCGACCGCGGTGGCCGCGACCGGGGGCCGCTTCGGCCCGAGGCGCACGACGTCCTCACGCGCGTAGACGACGCGCACCGGTCGACCCAGCTGCGCGCTGAGTGCCGCGGCGGCGGCCGGCGCGAGCGATGTCGTCTTCCCTCCGAACGCGCCCCCGTTGGCCAAGGGCGACGCTGGGGTGCCACCGGGCTCGCACCACGACGCGTCCGGCTCGAGGTACGCGGGCTCCACCCAGCCCGTGGCGAGCCGCACACCCCGGGCCACCGGGTCGGGGAGGGCGAGCGGCGGCGCTTCGCTGCGAGTCGTGCGTCGCCCCGGCGTGGACGCGGCGCGCGCCCGCGCCTCGGCCAGCGTGTCGGCCACCACCCACGCCGCCCCGGCCGCGTCGAGGCTGGCCGCCGACGAGCCCGGTGGGCGCGGTACGGCGACGAGCGCGTCGGGCGGCGCCCCGTCGTCGGCGAAGCCACCCGCCCCGAGCGGCACCTCCGCCCCGACGCGCTGCGAGACGCCCCCTTCGAGCGCGGCGCGTGCGCCCGCCGCCTCGAGGTCCCGCCGGCTCGGGCGCGACGCGGCACCGGCGATGGCGTCCACCACGCTGCGCCAGCCCGTGCAGCGGCAGAGGTGCGCGCTGAGCGCCCGTTCGGCGTCGGCGGCGCTGTCACGCCCGCGGGCGTGGAGTGCGGCGGCGCGAAGGAGGATCCCGGGCGTGCAGAACCCGCACTGCGACGCGCCCGCGTCGAGGAACGCGGTGGCGAGGGCCTCGCGCCGCGCCGGCTCGAGGCCCTCCAAGGTGGTTACTCGGCGGCCTGCGACGCGCGTCGCGGGCGTCACGCAGGCGACCCGTGCGTCGCCGTCGACCAGGACGGTGCAGCAGCCGCACTGACCCTGCGGCGCGCAGCCGTCCTTCGCCGCGCGCAACCCGAGATGCTCCCGCAGGACGGAGAGGAGCGACTCGCCGGCGGCGACGTGCACCGTGACGGGCGCGCCGTTGCACACGAAGTCGAGCCGATGCGTATCCACCATCGCGCTACGGCAGGATAGGAGCGATGCCGCCGTTCACCCCCAGCCGTCGCGGATTCCTCGCCGCGTCGGCGGGCGCCGTGCTCGTCGGGACGCTCGGGTGGCCTGACCGCGCGGGCGCGGCGCGGCCGGCCACGTCGACCGCGTTGAGCGCCCTGCTGGTGTCAAACGACCTTTACGTGTCACCGAATCCCCAGCGGGTGGCGTTCGTCATCTACCGCGGCCCGACCCCCGACTCGGGGGCGACAGCGCGCCTCGGCTTGGCCCCGCCCGGCGCGGCCCAGGGCGAGATCGTCACCGCGGTGAAGATGGCGACGGGGCTGCCGAAGGGCCGCGGCGTGTACGTCGTCGACGCGGTCCTCGACGAGCCAGGCACGTACGAGGGCGCGGTGCTCTACCAGGGGCACCGGCTGCCGCTCGCGCTCGAGGTCAAGACCACGGCCGACGCGCCGGTGCCCGGGAACGCCGCGTCGCGCGCGCCGTCGCCGACGAAGGCGAACCCGCTCGGCGTCAACCCGATCTGCACGCGCCAGCCGCCCTGCCCGCTGCACGCCGTCTCGCTCTCGGACGTCGTCGGAGCGGGCAAGCCGGTCGCCGCGCTGTTCGCGACGCCGGCGCTCTGTCAGACCCGCTACTGCGGACCGGTGCTGAACGAGCTGCTCGCCGCGAGCACGCCGTTCCAGAACGACATCTCGTTCGTCCACGTCGAGATCTACCAGTCGCTCACCGGGACGCAGGAGTCACCGACGGTGGTGGCGTGGGGGATCCCCTACGAGCCGTTCTTGTTCACCATCGATGGCACCGGCGTCATCCGCGGCCGGCTCGACAGCGCGTTCGGGCGCGACGAGATCACCCCACTGCTCCAGGCGCTCGTCACCCCCGCCTGACGGCGGACGCGACCAGGCCCACCGCGGTGACGGTGGGCCCGGACAGGAGTCGCTGGTCGGCGGCTAGCCGCGCTTCGTGGCCTTGCGCTTCGCCGGCTTGCGAGCGGTCGCCTTGCGCTTCGTCGCCTTGCGCTTGGCAGGACGCTTCTTCGCCGCCTTGCGCTTCGTCGCCTTGCGCTTCGCCGGCTTGCTGGCGGTCGCCTTGCGCTTCGTGGCCTTGCGCTTCGTCGTCCGCTTGACGGCCTTGCGCTTCGCCGGCTTGCGGGCGGTGGTCTTGCGCTTCGCGGCCTTCCGCTTCGCCGGGCGCTTCTTCGTCGCCTTCTTCGCCACGCGCTTCTTGGCCGGGCGCTTCTTGGCCGCCTTGCGTTTCTTGGCCGCCTTCTTCGCCGGCTTGGGGGCAGCGGCGGGAGACGGTGGCGGCGGAGCCGCGGGGGTCGGAGTCGGAGAATCCCACGGCCGCGGGGGCGGCGGGCTCGGCGGTGTCATCCCACCGCCGATCGGCGGGTTAGGTGGCCACGATGACATGGGCGTCGCTCCCTTCAGGCCAACGCTCGAATGGCGAACCGAGTCAGCGTAAACCAATCACGCCGCGAGATACAGGATTCTCCGCTCCAAACGGACGGCGCGCGATGCCTCGCGCGTCGTCGGCGCGTGCGTTAGGAGAACGACTGGCCGCAGCCGCAGGAGCGCTGGGCGTTCGGGTTGCTGATCGCGAACCCCGCGCCCTGGAGGCCGTCCTTGTAGTCGAGCGTGGCGCCCTTCAGGAGCTGGAAGCTCTGCGGGTCGATGACCACCTGCACGCCGCTGTGCTCGCTCTTCAGGTCGTCGTCGGCGATGTCGGCGTCGAAGAACATCTCGTAGCTGTAGCCCGAGCAGCCGCCGGGGCGGACCGCGACGCGGAGCGCGAGCGGCTCGTCGCTCGACTCGGCGTCCAGCAGGCCTTGCACCTTCGCCGCGGCCGCGTCGGTGAGCAGGAACACCTGGCTGGCGTCGCTGACCTCGAACATCGTCATCGCAATCCCTCCGTCCGCTCAGCCTACTGGTCGTCGCGGCGCGTCGCGACGGTGACGTGGCAAGGCTCGTGGTCATACAACGTTGCGAACTCCTCCACGCTTCCCCTACCCACTTCGTCGACGATTCCCTCGCACAGGCCGCGGTGCAGGTTGCACACCAGCTCGGGGTAGGCCTCGGCGAGCTCGCGGAACGGGCAGTGGAGGAAGTCGATCCGCGCCGCGCCCTCGGAGGGCCCGTCGCCCGGCGCGAGGGCGGGCTCGAAGCCGAGCCGCTCGAGCTCGGCGGCCAGCGCCTGGACGCACGAGCGGGCGCGGGTGCGCCTGCCGGCCTCCGCGCCCCACGCATGGCCCGTCTCCGCCGCCTCGTCGGGCTCGGCGCCCACCCGCTCGGCCAGCGCCGCGAGCAGCCCGGCCAGGAGGGCGTGCGCCGGCGGGTCGAAGCCAAGGCTTGGCGCGCCCGGCGCCAGGAAGTAGAGGTGCTGGGGGCGACCCACGGTGCCGCGGTGGACGGCCTCGGAGTCGACGAGCCCGGCGTCCTTCAGGCGCTCGAGGTGGAGCCGGACCGTGTTGGCGTGGACCCCAAGGCGCTCGGCGAGCTCGGGGGCCGAGAGTGCCGCCGGCGAGGAGGCCAGCTCCCGGTACACCGCATACCGGGTCTCATCGGCCAACGCCTTGAGGACCCCCAGGTCCAGCACGCCCTTGACGGTACCCGCAACGGGGCATATTTTCAAGCGAGACTGGTTTTATTCGACGATGAGTGAGCCCCCCGCCGCCGACCGGCGGTCGCCGACCCCCGACGACGTCCGCCGCGCCCTGGCCGGCGTCCGCGACCCGGAGCTGCACGTCAGCATCGTGGACCTCGGCATGGTCGACGACGTCTTCGTCGAGGACGGTCGCGTCCGCGTTCGGGTCGCGCTCACCACCGCCGGCTGCCCGCTGCGGGCCCGCATCCAGGACGACGTCGCGTCGAAGGTGCGCGCTATGCCGGGCGTCACCGAGGTCACCGTCGAGTACGGCGAGATGACCGCGGCGCAAAAGAGCGCCGCGATGCAGCGGGCCCGCTGGCAGGCACGCGAGGAGGCCGACCCGACCGAGGTGCCGGCGTCGACGCGCGTGCTCGCCGTGGCGAGCGGGAAGGGCGGCGTCGGGAAGTCGAGCGTCACCGTGAACCTCGCCGTCGCGCTCGCGGCGCGGGGCTTCCAGGTCGGGGTCCTCGACGCCGACATCTGGGGGTTCAGCGTCCCGAGCATGCTCGGCGTCGAGGGGCGCCTCGGCGGCGCCGACGGCAAGATCCGCCCGAACGAGCGGTTCGTCACGAACCGGCTCGACCCCTCTGCCCCGCGCGGGCGACTCAAGGTCGTCTCGATGGGCTTCCTCGTCGACGACGAGCAGACGGCGCTGATGTGGCGCGGGCTCATCCTCACCAAGGCGGTCGAGCAGTTCCTCCACGACGTCCGCTGGGGCGAGATGGACTACCTGCTCATCGACATGCCGCCCGGGACGGGCGACGTCCAGATGGGCCTGGCGCGCATGCTCCCCCAGACCGAGCTGCTCGTGGTCACGACCCCGGCCCGCGCCGCCCAGCGGGTCGCGGCCCGCATCGTCGACATGGCGCAGCGCTCCTACCTCAAGGTGCTCGGTGTGGTGGAGAACATGAGCGCGTTCGTGGCGCCCGACGGGACCGCCTACCCGCTCTTCGGGGAAGGTGGCGGCGCGGCGCTCGCCGAGGCGAGCGGCGCCCCGCTCGTCGCGCAGATCCCGCTCGAGTCGGGCCTCGCCGCGGGCGGCGACACGGGCCACCCGGTCGCCGAGGACGAGCCGGACAGCCCCGCGGGCGCCGCGTTCCATGAGCTCGCCGCGCGCCTTGCCACCGAGCTGCTCCCGCCGGTCGAGATGGCGGGCTGCACCGCCCGGATCTTCGATCTGGTCAACGCCGCGCGCCCCTAGGCGGCGCGCCAGGCCGCCTTCGCGCTCGTCCCAACGACCTTGCCGTCGGCCTTCAGCTCGAGCAGGTGCGCGTGGATCTGCCATCCCGCGGCCTCGACGAGCTCGGGCGGCAACTCCGTGCGGCCGTAGATCGCGTCGACGAGCTCGCGGATCTTCACGCCGTCGTTCTTGCGCACGAGCTTGAGGATCTGCTGCCCGCGCTGGCGGCGGTGCGCAAGGTAGTCGTCGAGGCGCGCCTTCGGGTCGTCAATCACGTCGCCGTGACCCGGGCAGATGCGCGTCAGGCGCAGCCGACGAAGGCGCTCCAACGTGCGCACGTACACCGCCATGTCACCGCCCCGGTTCGGGCTCACGACCGAGTACATGCCGTCGAGGACGGTGTCGCCGGTGAAGAGCACCCGCTCCTCCTCGAGGAGGAAGCAGAGGTGGTTCGGCGCGTGGCCGGGCGTGTGCAGCACCTCGAGCCCCCACTCGCTGCCCTCGATCGTGTCGCCCTCGGCGATCGTGCGGTCCGGCACGA
>JBPYDT010000066.1:0-25651 GCA_051986275.1 Acidimicrobiia bacterium
TGCGGGATCACGTGCTCGCCCCACTGGCGGATCGTCTCGAGGCACGCCGCCTGGGGCACGGTGCCCATCTGGATCAGGCACATGATCTCGTCCGCGCCGGCCTCCTCGAGCCGCTCCGCGAACGCGATCGCGTCGCGCCAGCCGCCGTACGCGTGCTCGACGAGGTTGAAGGTGTCGGTGCTGTTGGGGCGCACGGGGATCTTCGCCTCGTGGAGGTGCGCGATCATGCGCTCTCGCGCGTCCGCGATCTCCGCGAGCTGGTCGTCGTCGTCGCTCCCCGCTCGGGGCGGCGGGCCGCCGCCGTACCAGTGCGCGATCGCCTCGGCGAAGAACCGCTGGCCGCGGGCCCCGACCTGCAGCGCCGTGTTGGCGTCGTCGAGCACGATCGTCGGGCACAGCGCGGAGAAGTGGTCGTTCACCTCGGAGGACACGAAGCGCTTCTTGGTCCGCGTGGCGATCGTGTCGGCGTAGCGCTGGTGGAGCTCGGCGACGTCGTCGGGTCCCGAGAAGCCGAGCACGAGGGCGCCGATGCCGTACTCGGCGGCCAGCGTGACCGTGTCCGCCTTGGTGCAGGCCAGGTAGAGGGGTGGGTGCGGCAGCTGGACCGGCCGGGGCAGAATGGGGTGCTCAGCGACCTGGAGCAGCTCGCCGTGCCACTCGAAGTGGTCGGCGTCCTCGCCGCGCCACATCGAGCCGATCATCCGCAGCGCCTCCTCGACCTCGAGGTAGGTGCGGGCCGGGTCGACGCCCATCGCCGACATCTCCTGGAGAGTGGCGCCACGGCCCGCGCCGAGGTCGAGCCGCCCGTTCGAGAGGACGTCGAGCATCGCGGCGCGCTCGGCGACGCGCACCGGGTGGTTGTAGTTGAACGGCATGCACACGACGCCGTGTCCGATGCGGATGCGTTCGGTGCGCGCCGCGACCCACGTGAGGAACACCTCGGGCGCGCTCATGTGCGCGTACCACCTCAGGCAGTGATGCTCGACCGCCCACACGCGATCGAAGCCCACCGCCTCGGCGAGGACCGCCTGCTCGACGCAGTCGCGGATGACCTGGCGCTCGTTGCCGACGGAGGGGTCGGCCATCTGGGCCTCGAAGATCATCGAGAACTTCACGGTCCCCTCCTCTCCTTGGCGCGCGCCGCCGCGCCTCGCCGGCCGGCGTGACCGGCGGTCTCGGCCAGTAGATATGACACATCGTCATATGTCAAGTCGTCATATGCGCGGGTACGGTGGAGAGCGATGGAGGACCTGTCGGCGACGGCGTGGGCCGTGCTGGGCCTGCTCTCGTTCGGTCGCGAGCTGTCGGGCTACGAGGTGCGCAAGTGGGCCGACGCGTCGCTGCGCTTCTTCTACGGCAGCCCGGCGATGAGCCAGGTCTACCGGGAGCTCCGACGGCTCGAGGTGCGGGGCTACGCGACATCGCGCGCCGCGCCGCCCGAGGAGCCGCGGCGCAAGCGCCTCTACCGCATCACCCCGGAGGGCGAGGCGGCGCTGCGCACGTGGCTGCGCGACGCGCCGGTCGAGCCGCCGGTGTTGCGCCACGGCGCAGCGCTGCGCGTCTGGCTCGGACATCTGAGCGACCCCGTGACGCTGCGCCGCACGGTGGAGGAGCACCGCGCGCGGGCCGTCGAGACGCTCGCCGAGGTGTCGCGGGCGCGGGGCGTCGCCGAGCACGAGCCCGCCTGGACGTACCCGGCGGTGATCGAGCGATGGGGTGAGCGCTACTGGGCGGCCGAGCGCGACGCCGCCGACGCGCTGCTCGCCGACCTCGACCGGGTCGCGGCCGCGTCCCCTACTGGCCGCCCGTCGCCGTAACGCCGCCGTCCACGACGATCGCCGCGCCGTGGACGTAGCGCGCCTCGTCGGACAGGAGGAAACGGACGACCGCCGCGACATCTGACGGCTCACCCAGCCGACCGAGCGGCACCGAACCCTCGAGGCGGACCCGCGCGTCGGCGGTGCCGATCGCCGGCGCGAGCATCGGGGTGTCGATGTAGCCGGGGCAGACCGCGTTCACGCGTACGCCCTCGGCGCCGAGCCGATGCGCGAGCGAGCGACTCAGGCCGATCATCCCGTGCTTCGCCGCGGTGTATGACGGGATCGCACCGTGACCCACGAGCCCCTCGATCGACGCGATGCCGACGATCGCCGACCCCGGTCGGGCGCGGCGCAGCTCCTCGAGCAGCGCCTGCACCACGAACGCGTAGCCGCGGAGATGCGTGGCGAGCACCGCGTCCCAGGTGGTGACGTCGATGACACCGTCGAGCGCGGGCGCGACGATCCCGGCGCCGTGCACGACGCCCCCGACCGAGCCAAGCGCCGCGGCGGTCGGCGCGACCGCCGCCGCGATGGCGTCGGCGTCCGTCACGTCGACCGCGGCCCCGTGCGCGGCGACGCCGCGACGGTCGTGCAGCTCGCTCGCCACCCGACGGGCGCCGTCCCCGTCACGGTCCCAGATCGCGACCGGCCGGCCGACCTCGGCGAGCGCGCGGGCGATCGCCGCCCCGATTCCGGAGGCCGCGCCGGTGACGACGACGCCCGTGGCGGGCTGTCCGAGGGGGTCGCTCACGCCGCGCCGAGCACGAGCGCGCTCGTGGGCACCATCGTCCCCGCCGTGACCAGCACGTGCTCGACGCCGTCCGGCTGGTTCGTGGAGGTGCCGCGCACGAGGCGCACGCCCTCGGCGATGCCGTTCATGCCGTGGATGTAGGCCTCGCCCAGCTGCCCGCCGTTCGTGTTGATCGGCAGGCGCCCGCCGAGCTCGATCGCGCCGTCACGGATGAAGTCCTTCGCCTCGCCGCGGCCACAGAACCCGAACTCCTCGAGCTGGGGCAACGCGAGCGGCGTGAAGTGGTCGTAGATGATCGCCGCTTGGATGTCGTCGGGTCCGAGCCCGGTCGTGTTCCAGAGCTGACGCGCGATGAGTCCCATCTCGGGGAGGTGGCTGATCGTCTCCCGGTAGTAGCTCGTCATCATGTCCTGGTTCTCCCCCGCGCCCTGCGCCGCCGCGTTGACGAGCACGGTGGGCTGGGCGAGGTCGCGGGCGCGCTCGGGCGTGGTGACTACGAGCGCCTGCGCGCCGTCGCTCTCCTGGCAGCAATCGAGGAGGTGGAGCGGCTCGACGATCCAGCGCGACTGTTGGTGCTCCTCGAGGGTGATCGGCTGCTCGAAGAACCAGGCCTTCGGGTTCGCGGCGGCGTGCTTGCGATCCGCGACGGCGATGCGCCCGAAGTCCTCGCTCGTCGCCCCGAAGTCGTAGCAGTAGCGCTGAGCGAACATCGCCACCCACTGCGCGGGCGTGAGCAGCCCGAACGGCGCGTACCACGAGAAGTGCGAAGACTCAGCGGTCGCCATCGGTGCGCGGTCCTGGACACCGGCGCCGAAGCGCCGCCCCGAGCGCTCGTTGAACCCCCGGTAGCAGACGACGTGGTCGGCGACGCCCGCGTGCACCGCGAGGACGGCTTGCTGGATCGTCCCGCACGCCGCGCCGCCGCCGTGGTGGATCCGCGAGAAGAAGGACAGCTCGCCGATCCCGAGGTTGCGAGCGATCTCGATCTCCGGGTTCGTGTCCGCGGTGAAGGTGACCATCCCGTCGATCTGGGAAGGCTCGAGGCCGGCGTCGGCGATCGCGGCCTCGCACGCCTCGACGCAGAGGCGCATCTCGGAGCGCCCCGACGCCTTCGAGAACTCGGTGGCGCCGATCCCGACGATGGCCGCGGCGTCCTTCAGGTGGTTCTGCTCGCTCACGGCGCGAGGTCCAGCGTGACGGTCCCCGTGACGTGGTCACCCAAGCTGTTGGCACCGCGCAGCGCGACGTCGACTGTCTTGCCCTCCTTGCGGGTGACCGACCCGGTGAGGACCATCGTGTCGCCCGGGTAGTTCGGAGCGCCGAGGCGGATCTTCACCGACCGCAGCACCGCGTCCGGGCCGGCCCAGTCGGTGATGAAGCGCCCCACGAAGCCGTTCGTGGTCAGGATGTTCATGAAGATGTCCTTCGAGCCGCGGTCCTGGGCGAGGCCCGGGTCGTGATGGACGTCCTGGTAATCGCGCGACGCGATCGCGGTGGAGACGATGCGCGTGCGGGTGAGCGGGATCTCGAGCGGGGGCAGCTCGTCACCCACGTTCACTTCCGCGGCGTGCAGCGAGGTCGTGGTCATCGGGCGGCTCCTGCGAGGGTCTCGCCCAGACGGGCCAGCTGGGCGCTGGACCCGCCGAGCATGTCTTCGATCTGCTTGCCCCAGAGGAAGTAGCGGTGGACCGGGTAGTCGATGTCGGCACCCATCCCGCCGTGCAGGTGCTGCGCGATGTGCACGACGCGCTGGCCGCCTTCGGACGCCCACCACTTGGCCACGAGCACCTCGGCGGTCGCGTCCCATCCCGCGTCGAGGCGCCAGGCGGCCTGCCAGGTCGTGACGCGGAGCGCCTCGCTCTGGATCGAGCCGTCCGCGGCCTTCAGCGCGGCGCCCTGGAACGTGGCGAGGGGCCGGCCGAACTGGATGCGATTGGACGTGTAGTCGGCGGCGAGCGCGATCGCGGCCTCGCCCACGCCGAGCTGGAGCGCGCACAGCCCGACCCGGGCGCGGTCGAGCGTCCACGCGAGCACCCGCCCCCCGGCTTCGGGCGCGCCGAGCGGCTCGCCGGGCGCGCCGTCCAGGTGCAGATGGGGCTGGATCTCACGGTTCGTCGTCACCGCACGCTCGAGGCCGACCCCGGGACCCCGCGGGTCCACGAGGAACACCGCCACCCCGTCGGGGGTCATCGCCGGGACCAGGACGCGCGCCGCGACGTGCGCGGCGGGCACGGCGACCTTCGTACCGGCGAGGCGCCACGCGCCTCCGTCGGGGCGGGCCGTCGCCGCGGGGTGCGCCGGGTCGTTCACGCCCGCCTCGGCGAGCGCGGCCGTCAGCACGACGTCTCCCCGCACGACCCCGGGCAGCCACGCGTCGCGCTGCGCTTGCGTGCCCCACTCGGCGATCGGGAGCGCGCCACACGCGACCGTCGCCCACAAGGGCACGGGCGCGACGACGCGGCCCTGCTGCTCGAGCACGAGGCACAGCTCGAGGACACCGAGCCCGCTGCCGCCGGCGTCGTCGGGCAGGCACAGCCCGAGGAGGTTGGCGTCGGCGAGCTGGGACCAGAGCTCACGGTCGAAGCGGTCCTCGCTGGCCTCGACCGTCTTCACGCGCTCCACCGTGACCGAGCCCTGGAAGATCTGCTCGGCCAGGTCGCGCGCCGCCTGCTGCTCGTCGCTGAGCGAGAAGTCCACGTCAGCGTGCCGGCTTGAACGCGGGGAGGGTGAGGTCGGGATCGAGGTCCTGCCACTCGACCTCGACCGGCATCCCGATGCGCACCTCGGACGGCTCGACGCCGACGAGGTCGGCGACGAGACGCGTCCCCTCCTCCAGCTGGATCAGGCCGATCGGCAGCGGGTAGTCGAACGCCGGCACCTGCGGGTAGTGGTTGACGACGAAGCTGTAGATCGTCCCGCGACCGCTCGCCTCCTTGGCGTGCCACTCGTAGCTCCCGCACGCCGCGCAGCGCGGCTCGGGCGGATGGCGCAGCCGCCCGCACTTGTCGCACTCCTGGATCAGCAGCCGGTGCTCCTTGGCCCCCTCGAAGAAGAACGCGTTGTCCTGGGTGATCGACGGGCGCGGGCGCCGCGGTCGCTCGGCCGCCGGCGCGGGCGCCGTGCCGCCCGTCCCGGGCTTGAACTTGAGGATGCGGAACAGCATCCGGCCGACGGGCTCGCCGTCGGTCGTCTCGTACTCGACGCGCGTCGTGACGAAGTGCCCGAGTCCGAGCCCGGTCTGCTTCTCCTCCGAGATCGAGTCGATGACCGTGCGGGTGCGCAGGTGGTCGCCCAGGTGCAGCATCCGGTCGTACTCCTGCTCGCAGTTCGTCGCAACGACCGACGAGAACCCGGCGCCGTCGAGGAGGCGCAGCAGCTCGTCGCGTGGCGAGCCGCCGCTCTCCGGACGTCCCTTCAGGCCGCGCATCACCCAGGCCTGGAGCATCACGGCGGGCGCGATCACCTCGCCGTGCACCGACTGGGCGGCGGCGTCAGGGTCGACGTAGATGGGGTTCTCGTCGTCCATCGCCTCGACCCAGTGACGGATCATCGGCTGGTTCACCGGGTCGGCGCCCACCTCGATGCCGACCTCGAGTCCCTCGAACGCGCGCAGCTCGGCCAGGAACTCGTCGGTCTCGGTCGTCGTCACGGAGCCTCCACTGGGTCAGCGGCGCTGGCGGGCCATGCCGAGGCCGGCCGTGGCGACGATCTCGCGCAGCACCTCGACGACCCCGCCCCCGAACGTGTTGATCTGCGCGGCGCGCGCCGCGCGCTCGACCTCGCCGTGGAGCACCGCGCCGGGCGAGCCCTCGGGCAGGTAGCCGACGGGGCCGAGGATCCCGAGGAACAGCCGGTAGCACTCGATCTGGGTCTCGACGCCGTAGACCTTCGCGGCCGACGCGTCGCTCGGCCCGAGCGTGTTCGACGCGACCGCCGCGGCCATGCGCCAGTTCAGGAGCTTCATCGCCTCGAGCAGGGCGTGGGCGCGCGCGAGGTCCTGCTGCACCCAGGGCACGTCGAGCATCCGGCGGCCCGTGCCGTCGCCCGCGTCGGCGTCGGCACACCACGCGACGACGTCGTCGTACAGCCGGTGGGTGAGCCCGCCGAGCGCGGCGAGGCCGACCCGCTCGTGGTTCAGCTGGTTCGTGATGAGGCGCCAGCCGCTGTTCACCTCGCCCACGACGTTCTCGGCCGGGACACGGACATCGTCGTAGTAGCTGGCCTGCGTGACCACGCTGCCCACCGTGACGATCGGCGTGCACTTGAACCCGGGCGAGCTCGTCGGGACGATGATGATCGAGATGCCCTTGTGCTTCGGGGCGTCCGGGTCAGTCCGGCAGGCGAGCCAGATGTAGTCGGCCTGGTTCGCGCCACTGGTGAAGACCTTGTTGCCGTTGATGCGCCACTCGTCGCCGTCGCGCTCGGCGCGCGTGCGCAGCGAGGCGAGATCGGTGCCGGCGTCGGGCTCGGTGTAGCCGATGGCGAAGTTGATCTCCCCGGCGAGGATGCCCGGCAGGTAGCGCTGCTTCTGCTCGGGCGTGCCGAACGCCATGATCGTGGGTCCGACCGTGTTCACCGTCACGAACGGGAACGGCGCGCCGGCTCGCTGCACCTCGTCGAAGAGGATGAACTGGTCGATCGCGTCGCGCCCCTGACCGCCGTACTCGGTCGGCCAGCCGAGGCCGAGCCACCCGTCCGCGCCGATGCGTCGGACGACCTCCCGGAACGCCGGGCTGCCCTCCCCCGCGTGCCCGAGGCGCGCCCGCACCTCGGGCGTCAGGAGGCCGGCGAAGTACTCGCGGAGCTCCTTGCGCAGCGCCCGCTGCTCGTCCGTGTAGGCGAGAAACATAGAACGCGTTTCAATCTACCGGCGGGGCGCGCGGGCCTGCCAGGGCGGATCCGGTCGCCCTCGACGCCGGCGCGCCGCGACAGCGCCGGCGCGCGGTGAGCGAGTCGGGTCAGCCGAGCCGGTCGCCGATGACGCCCGCCGTCCGCAGCGCGTCGATCGCTGAGGGATCGAGCCCGAGCTCGCCGCCGAGGACCTCCTCGTTGTGCTGCCCGAGCGTCGGCGCGCCGCGCCGGTGCTGCGCGGGCGCGGTCGAGAAGCGCATCGGCCAGCCCGGGTAGCGTCGCCGCCCCGTCCGGGGATGGTCGAGGGTGACGTAGTAGCCGCGCGCGACAAGCTGCGGGTCGTCGAACATCGCGGGCACGGTGAGGACCCGCGCCGCCGGGATCCCAGCCCGCGTGAGCACCGCCACGGCGTCGTCGACCGGCCGGGCGCCAACCCACTCGGTGAGCGCGGCGTCGAGCTCGTCGTGGCGGGCTCGCCGGCCGGCCGCGTCCGCCAACGCGGCGTCGGTGGCCCAGTCCGGGCGCTCGACGACGTCGGCGAGGGCGCGCCACTGCCCGTCGTCGACGACGGTGATCGCAACCCAGGTCGGGCCCAGCGGGCCGGGCGCGCCCGGATACACGCCCTGGGGCGCTCGGTGCGGATCGCGGTTCGCCCGACGGGGCAGCGTGCGCTGGTGCGCGGACCACTCGACGACGAGCTCGGCGGCGAGGTTCGCCCCGGTCTCGAGCTGGGCCACCTCGATGAGCTGGCCCGCGCCCGTGCGGTCGCGGTGCTCGAGCGCCGCCTGCACGGCGACCGCGGCGTGCATCCCGATGATCGGGTCGGCCGGCCCACCGGGGTGCATGGGCCGCTCGGGCGGTCCGGTGACGCTGGCCATCCCCGTCGCCTGCTCGATGACCATCGCCCACCCCACGTAGTCGCGCCACGGCCCGACGAGCCCGAACCCCGGCATGCGCACCATGATCACGTCGGGCTTGATGGCCCGCACCGCCTCGTAGTCGAGCCCGAACGTCTCGACGACGCGTGCGGAGAAGTTCTCGAGCACGACGTCAGCGCCGGCGATGAGGCGGCCCAGCAGGTCGCGGCCCTCGGCGCGCGTCAGGTCGAGGGTGACGTCGCGCTTGTTGAGGTTCGTGCCGGCAAACACGCCGCCCCGCTCGTACCAGTCGTCGCCCATCTCGGGGACGGCGCCGGAGAAGCGGAACCCGTCAGGTCGCCGGGTGGACTCGACCTTGATCACGTCCGCGCCGAGCGCGCCGAGGTACATGGTGCAGTACGGGCCGGCCCAGAAGGTGCCGAGGTCGACGACGCGCAGCCCGGCGAATGGCAGCCGGGCGCTGCCCTGACGGGGCTGGACGGGCGCGGAGCCGACGGGCGTCGCGCCGAGCTGCCCCGCGTCCGGTGCCGGCCCGCGCCGCGCGGCCGGCGTCCCGCCCAGCCGATACGGCGGGCCGGGCATGGTGACGCCGTCCTCGGTCACGAAGAAGGGGCGCTCGCGGAACTGCGCGTAGTCGAGCAGCATGCGCCCGTCGCCGACGGGTGCCGCCGGGACGCGGAACGCCTGGCTGAGCTCGACGACCTCGGCGGCGTCGCGCGCGAGCAGCCACGGTTCGAGCCGCGCGTAGAACTCGTCGAGCAGCGGGCCGCCAGGCGCGAGCTCGGGCTGGCGTTTCGCGAATTCGTCGAGCTCCGTCATCGCGCACGCATCCATGAAGTGCTGGGCCGTCAGCGCGTTGATCCCCACCCAGCCGTCACGGCAGCGCACGATGCCGGGCAGCGGGAAGTGGCGCGACATGGGCGGCGGGAGCCCGGCGGCGAGCATGTCCTCCATCACGAGGTTCGGGTAGGCGAGCGTGCCGACGAGGCACTCGATGATCGAGAGGTCGACGACGACCGGCTCCTGACCGAGGCGGGCCGCCCGCCACGCGGTGAGTGCCGCGGCGGCGGCGAACGATCCCGCCGTGTACTCATGGAGCCGCCCGCCGACCTGCACCGGCGAGATCTCGGGCACACCGTGACTGCCGACCCAGCCGCCGAGCGCCTGGAGGATGAGCGGGCTGGTCGGGCGTCCGACGTAGGGGCCCTCTTGCCCGACGTCGCTGATGCGCACGACGGCGAGGGGGACCCGACGCGCGTCCGACACGAACGTCTCGACGCCGATCGCCTCGAGCCCACCGGCGCCGAGGCTCTCGACGACGACGTCGGCGCCGCCCAGTGCGGCCCGCAGCCACGTGACGCCCGCCGGGTCGGCGAGGTCGACGCCCGCGCTGCGCTTGCCGCCGTTCAGCGCGGCGAACAGCACGCCCGCGTGGTCCGCGTCGTCGGGAAACGGGCTCCAGTGCCGCAGCGGGTCGCCGCCCGGCGGCTCGACTTTGACGACGTCGGCGCCCAAGTCGGCGAGCAGCTTCGTGGCGTACGGCGCCGCGATCTCGCCGCCCAGCTCCAGGACCCGAAGGCCGACGAGCGCGCTCCCCCGCGCGTCCATGCGGGTCGGGTCAGACGTTCTTGGGGATATCGCGGAAGGGCTCGGTCTTGTCGGGACGGGGCTCGGGCGGGAGACCGAGCACGCGCTCGCCGAGGATGTTGCGCTGCACCTGCTCGGTGCCGCCGCCGATGCGGATGCCCCACTGACCGAGGAACTGCTGTTGCCAGAACCCGTCCTCGAAGGCGTCGCTGCCGGCCAGCAGGCCGGCCGCGCCCTCGATGGCGAGCGCCACGTCGCCGTTCGCCGCGGCGTGCTGCGAGATGAAGAGCTTGGCCACCGAGCTCTCGGGCCCGAGGGGCCGCCCGGCGCGCTGCGCGGCCTGCGCCCGCTGGCCGAGCCAGCGCAGGATCTCGAAGCGCGTGTACGTCGCGGCGAGCGCCTGGCGGACGTTCGGGTCGTGCTCGCGCCCGTACGAACGGGCGAGCGCGACGTAGTCGCGGAAGCCGAGCGGCGTCGCGCCCCCGATGAGCGCCCGCTCGTTCATGAGCGTCGTCTGCGCGACGCCCCAGCCGCCGTTCACCTCGCCCAGCACCTGATCGGCGGGGATGCGCACGTCGGTGAGGAACGTCTCGTTGAAGTGGGCGACCCCGGTGATCTGGCGCAGGGGCCGGGCCTCGAGACCGGGCGTGTGCATGTCCACCAGGAAGTACGTGATGCCGCGGTGCTTGGGCACGTCCCAGTTCGTGCGGGTGAGCAGGATCCCCCAGTCGGCGAGGTGCGCGAACGAGTTCCAGACCTTCTGGCCGTTCACGACCCACTCGTCACCGTCGCGCTCGGCGCGCGTCGTCAGCCCGGCGAGGTCCGAGCCCGCCCCCGGCTCGCTGAACAGCTGGCACCACACCTCCTCGCCGCGCAGCACCGGCGGGAGGAAGCGTCGCTTCTGCTCCTCGGTGCCGTGGACGAGGATCGTCGGGACGACCATCCCGACGGCGACCGAGAACACTCCGAGGTCGATCTCGTAGCGGACGACCTCTTGGCGCCAGACCCGCTCGAGCGTGGGCGCCAGGCCGCGCCCGCCGTACTCGGTGGGCACGCTGATGCCGGCGAAGCCGGCCTCGTGGATACGACGCTGCCACTCGCGGGCCGCCGCGACGTTGGCCAGTTCGTCCTCCGCCCGGGCTGTGACCTTCCGCTTGAACTCGGCGCTGTCGTGTCGCCGGCGGGGAGCGTTGGCCTCGAGCCAGGCCCGCGCCTCGGCGCGGAACGTCGCCTGCTCGCCGGTCTCCTCGCGGGTCTCGAGCGCCGTCACGACCCGACGGCGTCCAGCGTCGAGCCGACGACCCACATGGCGAAGTACTGGGCTGCACCGCCGTACGCCTGGGCCAACGCGACCTTGGCGTCGGGCACCTGGTGCTCGCCGGCCCGGCCGCGCACCTGGAGCGCGGCCTCCGCGAAGCGCAGCATCCCCGACGCGCCGATCGGGTTCGAGGAGAGCACACCCCCCGAGGGGTTGACCGGGAACGCGCCGTCGATCTGGGTCTCGCCGCTCTCCACCATGCGCCAGCCGTCACCGGGCCCGGCGATGTCGTGGCCCTCGAGCCACATCGGCTCGTACCAGGAGAACGGGACGTAGAGCTCGGCGACGTCGACCTCGCGGCGCGGCTCCTTGATGCCGGCCGCGTCGTACACCTCGTGGGCGCACTCGACCCCGGCCTGGGGGCGCACGGGGTCGCGGCCGGGGAACGTGCCGAGCTCGCTGCGCATCGCCGTGCCGAGCACCCACGCTGGCTTGTGTGGCGCGCGCTTCGCCCCGTCCTCGGTGGTGAGCACGAGCGCGCACGCGCCGTCGGACGAAGGACATGACTCGTGGAAGTGGATGGGCTCCCACAGCATCGGGGACTCCTTCACGTCCTCGATCGTGAGGTCGGGCATCTGCAGGTGGGCGTACGGGTTCTTCGCGGCGTTGCGCCGGTCCTTCACCGCGACCATCCAGCCGATGTGCTCCGGGGCGCCCGTCCGGGTCATGTAGGAGCGCATCCACGGCGCGAAGATCCCGCCGGCGCCCATGCCGCCGCTGCGGCCGCCGGCGAGCCCCCACTGGGCGTTGCCCTCGGCCTGCTTCTCGTACGCGACCGTGAGCACCCGGTCGTGCACGCCGGTCTGCACGAGGTGCGTCGCGACGAGCGCGGTCGACCCGCCGACGCTGCCCGCGGTGTGGACGCGCATGATCGGCTTGCCCGCCGCGCCGAGCGCGTCGGCCATGCTGAGCTCCGGCATCATGACGCCCTCGAACGGGTCGGGGGCCTTCCCGAGCACCACGGCGTCGATGTCGGTCCAGTTGAGCTCGGCGTCGTCGAGCGCGCGCTGCGCCGCCTCACGGACGAGCCCGGGCAGGGACACGTCGTCGCGGCGCTTCTTGTGCTTGGTCTGGCCGATGCCGACGATTGCGGCGGGCCGGCTCATGACCCGCTCTCGAGGACGCACACGAGGTTCTGCTGCAGGCACTGACCCGACGTGGCGTGTGCCACGGCGCGGCGCGCGCCGCGCTCGGCGACGGCCCGGGCCGCCTCGGCGATCCGGGCGAGGCCGACGGCCATGACCGGGTTCGCGGCGAGCGGGCCGCCGGACGGGTTGACGTCGACGTCGTCGCCGAGCCCGAGCGCCTCGCGGAGCAGCCGCTCCTGATGGGAGAACGTCGCGCTCACCTCGGCGACGTCGAAGGGCGCGCCGTTCACGCCGGCGTGCGTGCCCGCCTGTCGCGTCGACAGCGACTCGGTCAGGTCGCGCATCCCGGGCTGGTGGGGCTCGACCCGGTGGTCGATCCCGCGGATCCACACCGGCGTGCTGCTCAGCTGCCGCGCCTTGTCGGCGGTCGCGAGGACGACCGCGCAGGCGCCGTCCGAGATCGGCGGCAGGTCGTGCTTGCGGAGCGGCGCGGTGACATAGGGCTCCTTCAACAGCGCGTCGGCGTCGACGCTGCCCTGCACCTGGGCGTAGGGGTTGCGCGCCGCGTTGCGGCGGCTGCGCGCCGCGATCTCGGCCATCTCCCGCTCGGTGATCGTGCCCTTGTCGAGCATGGCGCGCGCCTGCAGCGCGGCAAGCGACACGGGGTCGGCGCCGAGCGGCGTGATCGTGTACGGGTCCATCTGCAACGGATAGATCTCGGAGGGCAGCCCGGGCGACGACTTGCCGGAGCCGAACGCCAACGCGAGGTCGATGTCCTCGTGCTGCAGGCGCACCCACGCCTCGTACAGGGCCCACGCGCCGTCCATCTCGACGTGCGACTCCGAGATCGGCGGCCACGCGCCGACCGCCTCGAGGTTCGACACGAAGGCGAACGTCTGGCCGGACAGGTAGTCGCAGCTACCGGCGCACGTGAACCCGATGTCCCGGCGCCCGACGCCGGCCCTCTCGATCGCCTCGGTGATGACCGGGAAGAGGAACTGCGGCTCGGTCAGCTCGGCCTGGCGGGAGCTCGGCGACTGCGCGTACCCGACGATGGCGATGTCGGCCATCGTCAGAACACCCGGTCCTGGAACTGCTCGGGCGGCACGTCGGGCTCGCCGGTCGGGCGCCACCCGACAATGCAGCCCTCGGCGCTGCCCCAGCTGCGGTTCGAGATGTCGTCGACACTGCGCTCCCCGACCGGCTTCCACACCGCCTCGACGCGCATCCCGACGTGGACGTCCTCGACCGGGATGTCCACGATGTCCTGGAGGTTCATCATCCCGCCGGGCTCGTCGAGGAGGATCGACGCCCGCACGAACGGCTCGGTCTCCTGCTGCCCGTAGTACTGGACGGGCGTGACGACCGTGTAGTTCGTGACCGTGCCGTGGTCGCTGAGCTCGACCTCGTCGGCGTCGGTCGTCGGGACGACGCAGATCGGGCAGTACCCGCGCGGCGGGACGTACACGAGGCCGCAGCTCGGGCACTTGTGCCCGACGAGGCGTCCCTCGAGCAGCTGGCCGGAGAAGCGACGCACCACCGGGCAGAGGATCTCGTGGTACTCGAGCTTCATGAAGTAGTCCATCATCGCGACGGGCCCGTCGTCGGTCGGCGTGTCGCTCATGCGTCCTCCGGCACGAAGGTCAGGTCGGTGATGTGGCCGACCCGCTCGTCCTTCCAGCGGGCGGCGACGCGCATTCCGGTGCGCATGCGGTCCATCGAGCCGGCGTCGACCGCGTGGAGCAGCCCGGTGTGGGCGCCGTCGAGGCGGATGAGCGCGAACGCGAACGGGCGGTCGAGCGGGTGCTTGCGCGTCGGCGCGCTCACCCAGGCCCACGTCTCGACCGTCCCGCCCGGCCCGACCTCGACGAGGTCCGTGACGAGCGGCTCACCGGTGGCGGGGTCCCACTCGAGCGGTGGGACGAGGACGCGGCCGTCGCTGGTGCGGGCTCCGAGGATCTTCCCGTCGCGCAGCCCGGTCAGGAACGGCCCGATGACGGGGCCGAGGGTGCGCGTGTAGGGGAACTCGATGGCGTGGGTCGTCAGCGGGATCTCCGACACGGCCGGAGTAGAACACATTCCATTTCTGGGCCACAAGCGCGCTCGGATGCTCTGCGCGCGAGCAGCCTGTTCCGCGTCAGCCAGTGAACGCCCAGGTCACCTCGACCTTGACCGGGCGTTCCGTCTCACCCGGAGAAGAGCGCGGTCGGCGCCGTCGCCGTGGTCGACGGCGCCGCCGAGGTTGGCGGCGGGGCGGTGACGGGGCAGCTGTCGGTGGTCGGGTCGAATGTGATGGTCACCTGGCCGTCGCCTGGGCGCGTGCTATGTGCGGGAGGCGTCACGTTCGTCGCGCCGGACGCCTCGAACGAGGAGCCACCACCGCCGCCACCCTGGTTGGTCGCGCCACCTCCTGCGCCATAGCCAGCACCACCGCCCCCACCCGGGCCGCCGCTGCCACCGCCGCCGAAGCCTGGACCGCCGCCGCCGCCGCCACCGTCCGCCCCACCGCCGCCGGAACCGCCGTTCCCACCGGGTGTGAGGCAGCGCCGCCGCTCGCGCCGGCGCCGCCGCCGCCGGCTGGCGTTCCGGTGCCCGTCCCGGTGGCGCTCCCCCCAGGAAAACCGCTGTTGCCGCCACCGCCGCCACCGCCGCCAAAGCCCGCGGAGCCCGCCGCGCCGCTGGTGGCTCCGCTGGCCCCGCCGGCGCCAAAGCCGACGACGCCACCGCCGCCGCCACCGCCACTGCTGCCGCCCCCGGAGCCGCCAGTGCCCCCGGTCCCGTTGGCCAGGCCTCCCTGACCCCCGTTCCCGCCGCCGTTCCCGCCCGTGGCGCCGGGCACGCCCGCGGGGCCGCCAAGATCACCGCTCCCGCCGCCACCGCCGCCGGCGGCCACCACGAGGAGGCTCGACCCCGCGAGGACCGAGGACGCCCCGCCGCCGCCACCACCACCCGTCCCGCCCGCCTCGCTGCCGCCCCCGCCGCCGCCCTCGCCGCCCAGGCCCCCGGCAGTCCCCGTCGCGGTGCCCCCGCCGCCACCGACGAACACGGACAGGGAGGTCCCGGGAGTCACCGCGACCCGCGCGGAAAGGAAGATGCCGGCGCCGCCGGCGGTCGCGGCGGTCGATGCTCCGCCGTGGCCGCCATCCGCGGAGATGGTCACAAAGCAGATGCCCGCCGGCACCGTCGGCGCGCTGGCGCTGGCCCCGGCCGTCGTGGACGTAAAGAGCGTCGTCGCTGCGGCCCCGGCGGGTCCAGAGAACAGGGCTGCCGCAACCGCCGCCATCACCGCGACACCGGCACCCGCGACCCGCGCGTTCACCCCGGGAACCTCCGGCTCTTCCCACAGCAGGGGGAAGTCGAACTGTAGCCCCAATGCCACCCAGAGTGGGCGACCGAACCCGCTTCGCGTCCTTGGCGCCCAGGGGCGCCGGCGCGTCGGGAAGACGCGCGGCGCGCCCCTTTCGGGGCTCACGGCGGGACGAGTTCAGACCGCGGCTTCTTCGGATTCCTAGTGACCTGCCAAGAGCAGCCGAGCCGCCGAGGCCAGCTCGTCGTTCACCATCGCCGCGTCCTGCCACCCGTTGACCCAGCCGACGAGCAGGCCGAACCAGACGGTGCGCAGCGTCCGCACCACGGGGGCCTTGACGGACGGGTCGACGTCGCCGATCGCCGCGGCGATCACCACCTCCATCGTCGCGATGATCTCGAGCTGCGTGTCCCGTACCGCCGGGTCGGGTGACGCTGACGCCGTGACGAGCGCCGCGGTGCGCTGCGGCTCGCGCTCGGCGGCGCGCATCGCTCGCTGGAGGAAGTCGATGACCCGGTCGGCCGCGGTGGTCCCGGCGGCGGGGCGTTGCTCGAAGCGGTCGAGCATGTCCCGCCACAGCTCGAGCTGGCACGCGGCAAGGAGGTGGTCCTTCGAGCTGAAGTACCGGTAGATCGTGCCGAGTGCCACCTGGCCGCGCGCGGCGACGTCGCGCATCTGCACGGCGTCGTAGCCGCCCTCGGCCGCGAGGTTGAGCGCCGCGTCGAGCACGCGGTCACGGCGGGCCGCTTGGTTCGGGGTGAGCGTCTCGCCGTTGACGGCCACGTCAGCGCGCCGGCTCGGGGGGCACGGGGAGCTCGCCCACGACCCGCTCGACGGCGACCGCCGTGTCGTCGCGGACGAGGTCGAGCACGGCGTCGGCGACGTCGTCGGGCGACAGCAGCCCCATGACCTGCTCGGCGAGCTGGGCCCACTCGGCCCAGCGCTCCCCGTCGCCCGACTTCGGCAGCAGCGGTGTGTCGACGAGGCCGGGCAGCACGGCGTTCACGCGGATGCCCTCTTCGGCGAGGGGCGCGCACGCCCGGGTGAACATGGCCACGCCAGCCTTCGTCGCCGAGTAGATCGGGTCGGGCGTGAGCGGGAACAGCGCGGCCATCGACGCTGTGTTCACGACGGCCCCGCCACCGCGCCGCCGCATCGCCGGCACGGCCAAACGGGTGCCGACGACGACACCGCCCAAGTTGACGGACATGACCCGCAGCAATGTCTCGGGCGTGATGTCGGGCCACAGCGGCTCACCGCACACGAGGCCGGCGTTGTTGTGGACGATGTCGAGGCCCCCGTAGTCGGCTTCGGCGGCGGCGAACGTGGCCTCAAGCGACCGCGGCTCGGTGACGTCGGTGCGCCGGAACGCCGCCCGGCCCCCGTCATCGTGGACGAGCCCGACCGTCTCGCTGCCGCCCGCCTCGTCGACGTCGGCCACCACCACGGTGGCGCCGGCGCGTGCCAGCGCCCGGGCGGTCGCCCGACCGATCCCCGACCCGGCCCCCGTGACGACGGCCACCTTGCCCTCGATCTGCACCACGCTCATGCTCCCACGGCCCCGAGAACACGTTCCAGAAATCCGGCGTACGCTGCGCCGGCGTGGAGGAGCACCGAGAGACCCCGGACGGCCCCCGCCTCGCGTTCGTCCACCTGGACGACGTCCCGTGGCGGGAGGTCATCGCCCAGCAGCACGGCGAGCAGCGCGTCTCGGTGCACGAGAAGTTCCTCGAGTGGACCCCCCAGCGGATGGTGGTGCTCGGCCGGTACGACGCCGGCATGGTCATCGAGCGCCACGGGCACGCCAGCGACAACCTCGTGTACGTGCTCGAGGGCAACCTGGACGTCGGCGGGCGACCGTGCCCGGCGGGGACGCTCATCATCCTCGAGCAGGGCGCGGTGTTCGGGCCGCTCACCGCGGGTCCCGACGGCTGCCTGCTCTTCGAGACGTGGGGTGCGGACGTGACGCCGGTGCCCGCCGACAAGGAGGGCTACGGGAAGCTGCTCGCGGAGCGGGGCATCACGCGGCTGCCCAACCCGCCCTTCGAGCGACCCGACAGCGCGCCGCCGAGCGACCTCGGCACCGGCGACCGCTGGTCATAGCGGCGCGACGAGCGCGGCGATCCGGGCCGTGACGTCGTCGAGGCGGCCCGCGGTCGCCCGGAAGACCCCGAACGGCTCCCCGATCGGGTCCGCGACCTCATCGTCGGGCCGCCCGCCGGCGCGCCCGTTGGGTCGCGCCGCGGCGAGCCGCGCCGCCCAGTCGCGGACCGGCTCGTGCGATGATCGCGCGCCGACGCGGTCCCCGAGGCGCACCAGCTCGGGCAGCAGGAACGTCCGCGTCTCGGCCGTGGCGTCGTGCGCCAGCACGCCCCAGAGGTGCGTGCGCGCCATCACGAGCACCACGTCGGCCTCGGTCACGAGCGTCGTGGTCAGCGGCTGGCTGGCGTGCCCCGTCAGGTCGACCCCTCGCTCGCGGAGAACCTCCACCGCGTCGCGGTGCGCCGCGCCGTCCCACGCGAGCGTTCCCGCCGAGCGCACCGTCGCGTCGAGCGGCCGGTCGCGCAGGTGCACACGCAGCATCGCCTCGGCCATCGCCGAGCGGATGATGTTGCCGGTGCACACCACGAGGATGTCGCACCTCTCGCGACCGGTCGCGTCGATGGGCCGAGATCGTAGGTGGCCGTAAACTCCGCGCCGCGGGAGGACCGAATGGCAGCACCGCTCGCCGAGGACGCCGTCATCGACGTCGACGGCCACGTCTGGGAGCCCGACGAGGTGTGGGAGGAGCATCTCGACGCGGCGTTCCTCGACCGCCGGCCCCGCATCGTCCGCGACGAGCGCGGCACGACGCGGTACGCGCTCGACGGCCGGCTCATGCCGACGGGCACCGGTCGGGGCGCCTGGGCGCCGGAGGGGTTTCGGGAGGCGTCACTGCACCGTCCCGGTGGTGTCGACCCGAAGGCGCGCCTCGCCGACATGGACTCCGACGGCATCGACGTGGCGGTCCTGTACGGCACGCTGGCGCTCGGGCTGTGGTCGGTCCGTGACCTCGACCTGCAGGTCGCGTGCTGCCGCGCCTTCAACGACTGGCTCGCCGCCTACTGCGCGGCGGACCCCGGGCGGCTCCGGCCCGCGGCCGCGCTGCCGCTCGCGTCGATCGACGACGCCGTCGCGGAGGCGCACCGGGCCGTGCTCGAGCTCGGGGCGGTGACCCTGACGCTGCACGGCACGATCGCCGGCCACAACCTGGACGACCCCGCGGTGTTCCCCCTCTTCGAGGCCGCCGAGCGGCTCGACGTGGCGGTCGGCATCCACGCCGGAGGGACGGGGCTCGCCGTGGACCGCTTCGTCGACCAGTACGCGCTCGCGCACGCCTGCGCGTTCCCGATGGACATCATGCTCGGCACCACGACGCTGCTCGCCGGCGGGGTGCTCGAGCGGTTCCCGCGGCTGCGCGTCGCGCTGCTCGAGGCAGGCTGCGGGTGGTTCCCCTCCTTCCTGGAGCGCCTCGACGAGCATCACGAGAAGCGCCCGGCCGAGATGCCCGGCGTGCCGCGCCCGCCGAGCGAATACGTCACCGGCGGTCGGGTCGTGATCTCGTGCGAGCCGGAGGAGCACGGCATCGCGTACGCCGCCGAGCGGCTGGGCCCGGGCGCGGTGGTCTACGCCTCCGACTATCCGCACTGGGACGCCGAGTTCCCGGGGTCGGTCGCCGCGGTGCGCGACCGCACCGACCTCGACCCGGCAACGCGGCAGGCGATCCTCGGCGGCAACGCGCGGCGGCTGCTCGGCCCGCGCCTCGTCGCCCACCCGCTCTCCACCGAAGGGAGTCGCCGATGACGGCGCGCACGCCGGTGACGAAGCTGCCCGAGCCCGAGCTCGGCCTCACGCTGATCCCGAAGGACCGGTACCTGACCCGGTCGTACGCGGCACGGGAGGCCGAGGCGCTCTGGCCCCGGGTGTGGAACCTGGTCGGGCCGACGTCCGACGTCGAGGAGCCGGGCGACTACCTCGCGTTCGAGCTGGGCGACGAGTCGGTGCTCGTCGTCCGGGGCGACGACGGCGCCCTCCGCGCCTTCCACAACGTCTGTCAGCACCGGGGCCGGCGGCTGCGCGAGCCCGGCTGCGGTCACGCGGGCGACTTCCAATGCCCGTACCACCTGTGGACCTACCGCCGCGACGGGTCGCTCTCGTGGGTGCCCGACGCCGAGGACTTCCGCCAGGGCGACCCGACGCGCTGCGTCGCGCTCCCGGAGGTGCGCTGCGAGACCTGGAACGGCTGGGTGTTCGTAAACCTCGACGGCAAGGCGGAGCCGCTCATCGACTTCCTCGGGCCGCTCGTCGAGCACCTCGGGCCGTACGACTTCGGCGTCAACTACCACCTCGTCGAGGACATCTCGATGGCGTGGGCGTGCAACTGGAAGGTGGGCGTCGACGCCTTCAACGAGGTGTACCACGTACAGGGCATCCACCCCGAGCTGCTGTCGTTCACCGACGACGTCGACTGCCCGGTCGACCTGCTCGGGAAGCACAGCCGGTTCATCTTCCGGGTCGGCTACCCGAGCCCGCGCTGGACCGACGAGCTGGCCCAGCGCGAGGGCTACCCCGACCGCCACCAGGTCACGCAGATGATGCGCGTGATCATGGAGGGCGTAGGGCTCGACCCGGCCGACTTCGAGGGCAACCCCGAGGCGGTGCGTCCCGCGCTGTTCGAGGCGAAGCGCGCGTACGGGGAGCGCAACGGGCTGGCGTACGACTCGCTCGCCGACGAGCAGCTCACCGACGACTTCCACTACTTCATCTTCCCGAACATCACGTTGAACATCAGCGCCGACCACTTCTGGTTCTTCCGGCACCGTCCCGACCCGCACGACCCCGAGCAGATGTGGTGGGACTTCCAGACCTACGCGCGCCTGCCCGCCGGCGTCGAGCCGCCGCCGCGACCCGAGACGATCGTGTGCCGCTACGGCGACGGGACCGAGCAGAAGATCCACCTCGCGCTGCAGCAGGACGCCGCGGCCGCGCCGCCCGTCCAGGCGGGGATGCGCTCGGCCGGGTACCGCGGCCTCTACCTGGCGCACCAGGAGCGGCGCATCCGCCACTTCCACGACGTCCTCGAGGAGTACGTCGGGACGTGAGCGGGTTCGTGCGCGTCGCCGACGTCGGCGACCTGCGCCCGGGTCGCACCCGGGCGATCGAGGTGGACGGCCAGCGCCTGCTGCTCTGTCACGTCGGCGACACGATCTGCGCCGTCGCGGACGTGTGCACGCACGACCGGGGACCGCTCGGGGAGGGTCGACTGCGCGGCTCGATCATCGAGTGCCCGCGCCACGGCGCCCGCTTCGACGTGCGCGACGGGTCGGTCGTCGCCCTCCCTGCGGTCCGCCCGTTGCCGACCTACCCGGTGCGGGTAGTAGACGGCGGGGTCGAGGTCGAGTTCGAGGCGGTCCCGTGAGCGGGCCCCTCGCGGGGGTGCGCGTCGTCGAGCTCGGCGTGTGGGTCGCCGGCCCGGCCACCGGCGGCATCCTCGCCGACTGGGGCGCCGACGTCGTCAAGATCGAGCCCCCGGAGGGGGACCCGGCGCGGCAGTTCCTCTCGATGCTCGGCGGCGACGTGCCGTTCAACCCGCCGTTCGAGCTCGACAACCGCTCGAAGCGCGGCATCGTCGTCGACCTCGCGAAGCCCGAGGGCTACCAGGTCGCCCGCGACCTCCTGGCGCGCGCCGACGTGTTCCTCACGAACATCCGTCTCGACGCGCTCGAGCGGCTGCGGCTCGACGCGGCGACGCTGCGCGCCGACGCGGCGGGGCTCGTGTACGCCGTCCTCACCGGCTACGGGCTCGACGGCCCGGACCGGACGCGGGCCGCCTACGACATCGGCGCCTTCTGGGCCCGGAGCGGCGTCGCCGGGCTGCTGACCTCGCCGGGGGGCGAGCCACCGTTCCAACGTGGCGGCATGGGCGACCACGGTGCGGGCATGACGCTCGCCGCGGGGGTCTGCGCCGCGCTCGTCGCACGGGCGCGCACGGGCGAGGGCCAGGTCGTGGCGACGTCGCTGCTGCGCCACGGGATGTACACGATCGGCTTCGACCTCAACACGGCGCTGCGCTACGGCACGGGGATCGGTACCGCGACGCACGCCACGATGGGGAACCCCGCCATCAACTGCTACCAGGACTCCAACCGGCGATGGTTCTGGCTGATCGGCCTCGAGGGCGACCGCCACTGGCCCGACCTCTGCCGCGCCGTGGAGCGACCCGACTGGATCGACGACGAGCGCTTCGCCACCGCGTCGGCCCGCCGCCACAACGTCCGCGAGCTGATCCCCGCGCTCGACGCGATCTTCGCCACGCGGACCCGCGACGAGTGGGGCGCCGCGCTCGACCGGGAAGGAATGTGGTGGGCGCCGGTGCAGACACCCGACGAGGTGCTCGCCGATCCGCAGGTGCACGCCGGCGGCGGCCTCGTCGAGGTGCCCGACGGCGACTCGACGGCGACGATGATCAACTCCCCGGTCGACTTCCTGGGCACGCCGGCGGGACCCCGCGCCATGCCGCCGGCCCTCGGCGAGCACACCGACGAGGTCCTGGCTGAGCTCGGCCGCGGCGCCGCCGAGATCGCGGCGCTCCGCGAGGCGGGCGTGGTCGCGTGAGCAGGCGCGCCAGTTGGCGCGTGGGCTAGCCGCCGCCCGTCGGGCCCCAGGGCACCCAGGTCTCGGGCTCGCCCCAGCCGGTGTCGTGCTCCGGCCAGTGGGCGGGCGGCAGCCCGAGGGGCGACGTCCCGACCTCGCGCCCGTACCAGAGCAGGTGCTGGCGACGCGTGAACAGCCAGCGGCCCTCGCGACGCCCGTACGTGTCGCGGTACTGGATCATCTGGACGACCCAGCTGTCGCGGAGCTGCAGCTCGCCGCGGCAGTAGACGACGCCGCGGGCGTGCTCGGCGTCCTCGACCTCGATGAGGTGGGTGCCGACGTTCAGGATCGTCAGCGGCATGTCGCGCAGCGCGTGCGAGAGGTCGTCCCGGAGCGCAGCCCGGCCCTGTCGGCCGCCACCGAGGCGCACGTCGTCGACGAAGAGCGCCACGACCGAGTCGAGGTCGCGTGAGTCCATCGCCACCGCGTACCGGGCGGCGAGCTGGCGGATCTCGTCGCGGGCGACCATGCGGTCGATGGGTGACAGGTCGCTCACTGCTCGGTCCCGAGATGGGCGCGGACGAGCTGCGCGGCGCGGTCGGTGTCCTCCTGGAGGAAGAAGTGGCCCCCGTCGATCGGGACGAACGGCGCGCCGGCGCGGTCGGCCTGGGAACGGAACCACTCCGTGGGCAGGTCGGAGCGGGTGCCGCCCAGGACGACGGCTGACGCGCTGAGCGTGGCGAGGTGCTCCCACGCGACCGGTCCGCCGGTGGGCTCGGCCGAAAGCTCGAAGACCCGCGCCTCGGCCTCGGGCGGGCACGCGAGCTCCACCTGCCCGTCGGGGCGGTCGACGAAGCCCCAGCGGACGTAGGCGGCGAGCGCGTCGGGGTCGAGGACGTCGAGCGGCGGGCGGCTGCCGTACGACGCGAGGACGGTGGCACGGTCGGGCCACACGGCGCGGCGCTTGCGCGCGATCGTCGCCATGTAGTTGCCGCCCGAGCTGCCGTCGGGTGTCGGACGGGCGGGACTCGGTGGCGTCGTGAACGCGATCGCCTCGCACAGGAGCAGCCGGCGGGTCGCGCCGGGACGGGCCTGGTCGAGGACGCTGGCCACGCCGCCGCCGAGCGATTCGCCGAGCGCGCTCCAGCGCGTGACACCGAGATGGTCGAGCACGGCGAGCACGTCGCCCGCGAGCCGAGCGAACGCGTAGTCCCGCTCCGGGTGGGGCGGCACGTCCGTGCCGCCGTGGGCGCGCAGGTCCACCCCGATTGGGCGGTACCGATCCGTCAGCCGGCGGGCGAGCGGGTCGAAGAACCCGGCGCAGAAGCCGTTCGGGTGCAGGAGGAGCAGCGGCTCTCCCGCACCGCCCCAGTCGAGGGCCGCGACGCGCAGCCCGTCGTGCTCGACGACGTGCGGGCTCGGGTCGCCGCTCAGCTACGCGGCCGGCTCGTCGGCCAGGATCCGGCCGAGCGCGAGCAACTGGGGCGTCGTGCCGCCGAGCGTGAGCTCGAGCTGCTTGGCGAGCAGGAAGTAGCGGAACAACGGATAGTCGCGGTCGACACCCATCCCGCCGTGTAGGTGCTGGGCGGCGTGCACGACGCGCTGGCCGCCCTCCGCCGCCCAGAACTTCGCCACCGCGACCTCGGCCGCGGCCGGCAGGCCCTCGGCGAGGCGCCAGATCGCCTGCCACGCGGTGAGGCGGATGGCCTCGGTGTCGATGTACGCGTCGGCGGCGCGCTGGCCGACCGCCTGGAACGTGGCGATGGGGCGCTCGAACTGCTCGCGCGTCTTCGTGTACTCGGCGGTCATGCGAAGCGCCTCTTCGCAGACCCCGATGGCCACCGCGCACAGCGCGGCCGTCGCCCGCTCGATCGTCCAGTCGAGGACCTCGGCGCCGTGGTCGGCGCCGCCGAGCAGGTCGGCGTCGGCAACGCGGGTGCCGTCGAGGCGCAGGAGGGCCTCCGGGTGGCCGCTCGTCGTGCGCTGCCGCTCCCGCGTCACGCCCGCGTCCGGATTGAGGATCGCGACGATGACCCCGCCGTCGTCGGCGCTGGCCGGGACGAGGATGTGGTCGGCGAGGGGGCCGTCGGGCACGCAGATCTTCTCGCCGTCGAGCACCCAGCCGTCGCCGTCGCGCCGCGCGGTCGTCACGGGGCGACGCGGGTCGGCGCCCGCTTCGACGAGCGCGGCGGTGAGCAGGCGTTCACCGGTCGCGACGCCGGGGAGCAGCCGCTGCTGCTGCTCGTCGCTGCCGAACTGCGCGATCGGCAGGGCGCCGAGGACCACCGTCGAGAGGTAGGGCACGGGCGCGACCGTGCGGCCGAGCTGCTCGAGCACGACGGCTGCCTCGAGGAACCCGTACCCGCCGCCGCCGTGCGCCTCGGGCAGCGCGATCCCGAGCAGGCCGGCGTCGGCGAGCTTGGCCCAGAGCTCCCGGTCGAAGTTGTCCTCGCCGGCCTCGATCTCCTTGAGGCGCTCGTGGGTCACCTCGGCGTCGAGGATCTGCTTGGCGAGACCCTGGAGGTCCTGCTGCTCCTCGTTGAACGAAAAGTCCATGTCGCTCCTTAGCGGGGGGCGAGCGGCATGCCGAGGCCGAACACCGCGATGAGGTCGCGCTGGATCTCGTTCGTGCCACCACCGAAGGTCAAGATGATGAGCCCGCGATAGGAGTGCTCGAGGCGGGACTGGAGCAGCGCGCCCGGGGCGTCGTCCTTCAGGTACGCGCGCTGGCCGAGGATCTCCATGAGGAGGCGGAACGCCTCCAGGTAGAACTCCGTGCCGAAGACCTTCGTCGCCGACGCGTCGGCCGGCTGCAGCTCGCCCTTCATCGACGCCGACGAGATCTTCCAGTTGATGAGCCGCAGGAACTCCAGCCGGGCGTAGACCCGCGCCAGGTTCAGCTGGACCCACTCCTGGTCGACGACGCGCTCGCCGCTAGGCAGGCGGGTCTGCTGCGCCCACTCGCGCACGTCGTGCAGGGCGCGCTCCACCATCCCGGACGAGCACAGCGTGACCCGCTCGTGGTTCAGCTGGTTCGTGATGAGCTTCCAGCCCTCGTTCTCCTCGCCGACCCGGGAGGTCGCGGGGACGCGGACGTCCTCGTAGAAGACCTGGGCGATGTCGGACTCGCCCATCACGTGGATCGGCAGCACCTTGATGCCCGCCGTCGTCATCGGCACGACGAAGAGCGAGATCCCCTTGTGCTTCTTCACGTTGGGGTTGGTGCGCACCGCGAGCCACACGAAGTCGGCCCCGCTCGCCAGGCTCGTCCACATCTTCTGGCCGTTGATGACGTACTCGTCGCCGTCGCGCTCGGCCTTCGTGGTCAGCGCGGCGAGGTCGGTCCCGGCGCCCGGCTCGGAGTAGCCGATGCAGAAGTGGATCTCGCCCTTGAGGATCTTGGGGAGGAAGAACTCCT
>JBPYDT010000067.1:0-2045 GCA_051986275.1 Acidimicrobiia bacterium
CTCGCCGGGCAGAGCCGCTTCGCCGTCGCCGACTCCGCCTTCAACGAGTCGGAGCTGCAGGGGCTCGGCTACGAGGGGACGGCGGTGGTGCCGCTGCTGATCGACATGCACTCGAAGAGTGACGAGCCCGATCCCGACCTGGCGGCGCGGCTGGCGGAGCGCCGGGCGCGCGAGGGCGGGGCGGACCTGTTGTACGTCGGGAAGATCTCGCCGCACAAGGCACCGCACGACCTCGTGAAGCTGCTCGAAGTCCTGCGCCGCATCTACGAGCCGGCGGCGCGTCTGCACCTGGTCGGCTCACCCCTGGGCGAGACCTACGAGCCCGCGCTGCGCTCGTTCATCGCCGAGCTGGGGCTCGAGGACGCAGTCTTCCTGCCCGGATCGGTGTCCGGTGCGGAGCTCGAGGCCTACTTCCGCGCCGCCGACGTGTTCGTCAGCGCGTCCGACCACGAGGGGTTCTGCGTGCCGATCGCCGAAGCCATGGGGCACGGCGTGCCGATCGTGGCCTACGGGGTGACCGCGGTGCCCGAGACGGTGGCCGGCGCCGGGCTCGTGCTGCCGGACAAGGCGGCCGTGCCGTTCGCGGCCGCGGTCGGGCGCGTGCTGGGCGACGAGCGGCTGCGCTCGACGCTGGCGGCGGCCGGTCTGGCCCGAGCCGCCCAGTTCGACCTGGCTGCCTCGACCAGCCGGTTCGTGTCGCTGATCCAGGACGCAGTCGGAGCCTGAGCGTCGGGCGGCGGCGCCGGATGATCAGCGGGCCAGCGCGGCGATGAGCTCGACGGCCCGGTCGCCCGCTGTCTCGAGGTCGAGGGCGGCGACCTGACGCACGCCCGCCTGGACCAGCGCGACGCGCCGGGCGTCGTCGCGCAGCTGCGCGACGGCACCTGCGACCTGATAGGGATCGCGCGCGTCGACGAGGACACCGCCGTCGCCGATCACCTCAGGCAGCGCGCCGGCCCGGTTGGCGACAACTGGGAGGCCCACCGACATCGCCTCGAGGGCCGGCACCCCGAAGCCCTCGTGCTGCGACGCGACGAGCAGCACGTCGGCATTGTGGAGCGCCGACGCCAGGTCGTCGTCGCTGACAGAACCGCGGAACGTCACTGCGCCACGCAGGCCGAGCTCGTCGACGTAACGTCGGAGCGCGCCCGTGTAGGACGAGACGACCGTGCGGCCGACCACCTCCAGCGTGGCCGCAGGGTCGTGGTGGGCCCGCGCCACGAGCAGTGCCATCAGGGCGAGCTCGATGCCCTTGTTCGGCGCCATGCGCCCGACCATCATCCAGCGTGCACCCGTCCGCGTCGCGGCGTCGTCGTTGCGGCTCGGGCCGGTCGCATCGACGGCCGGCATCATGGCGGCCGGCGGCACGACGGCGGTGCGCGCGAACCCGGCCTGGCGCAGCTCGGACTCGTTGAAGATTGAAACGGCGAGGCCCAGCGCGGCCCGTGGGGCGAGCTCGCGGAGCTGAACCTGCGCCAGCAGCTGGTGCCGGGCCAACGGGTTGTCCCACGGCGCGTAGTACTCGGGCGGTGTGACGTTGTGCGAGTTGACGACGAGCGTCTCGCCCCGCTGCACGAGCCAGGGTGCGATGCCCGAGGCCGTCGCGTACTGGTAGACGAGGACGTCGCCCTTCCGCGCGTCTTGCGCGTACTCCGAGTAGCGCTTGGTCTCGGCCTCGGTCTCCGGGTCGATCAACTCGACGTAAATCCGCGACTCGAATCCCCGGGCGACGAACAGCTCGCGCAGCCGCAGCGTGTGGCGGCCGACCGCGTCGGCCCGATGGAGCATGGGGACGAACTGGTGGATCGCGTTCACCGACGCTTCTCCGGCGGCTCCAGGAGGGTGCACAGCAGCGCCGCGAAGCGGTCGGCGGCGGTCGGCAGGCTGAGCTCGGCCAGCCGGCGGCGTGCGGCCTCCGCCAGGGCCGCCCGCCTTGTGCCATCGGCCAGCACGGCGCCGATGGAGTCGGCCAGGTCGTACGGGTGGCGCGAGGTCACGAGCGTCCCGGCGTCGCCCAGGACCTCGGGGAGCGCGCCCTGGTCGAC
>JBPYDT010000068.1:0-4853 GCA_051986275.1 Acidimicrobiia bacterium
GGGGCCTTAGTCGTCGTCCGCCGCGACCAGCGCATCGACGACGACGGGGGGCAGGCCCGTCGCGGTCCACTCGTCCTCCTGGTGGTGCGCCGCCGCCCAGCGGGCCACCTCCTCCCGGCCGCCGACCACCCGGATCCGGGTCGCGCCGAGCTCCGCGTGGCGCAGGTAGAGGCCGACGCGGCGGGTGATGCCCCGCCGGGCGGACCAGGGGCCCGCCATCTCGTGGCCGGCCGCCGCGCCGGCGAGCGTCGCGCCGACCCGCCCGAGCACGCCGAGCCCGGCGTCGAGCTTCCCGACGTCGTGGAGCAGCGCCGCGGCGAGCCACCGCGAGTCGCCGGCCTCGGTCGTCGGCGCGAGCGTCCGCTCGACGCGCCGGGCGACGCGGATCGAGTGGCGGCGGTCGTGGTTCGGCAGCCGGGCCCACAGCGCGTACTCCTCGGCGGTGAGCACCTCCTGCACCCACGCGACGTCGGCCGCGCGCGGCGGCCTGGGCCAGAGCGCGCCGAGGAAGCGACGGACGAGGTGCGCGGCGCGGCTCACGCCAGCACGAAGTGGCGCAGCGCGTCGAAGAACGGCTGCACGATCGTCCCGAACGCGCCCGTGAAGAAGACGAGGAGCAACAGGATGAGCAGCCCGTACGGGCGGAACCGGTACCAGGCGGGCAGCCACGACGCGGGGAGGACCCGCTCGAGGAGCGCCGAGCCGTCGAGCGGCGGAATGGGGATGAGGTTGAACAGCCCGAGCAACAGGTTCACGAGCGCGAAGTAGAAGGCGATCTCGATCAGCACGTCCGACGTCGACTGGCTGATCGTCCCGGGCAGCACCCCGCCGCTCCGGTAGAGGGCCCGCGCCACGAGCGCGCCCGCCACCATGAGCAGCAGGTTCGTGGTCGGCCCCGCGAGGCTCACGAAGATCATGTCGCGCCGCGGATGACGGAGGTGTCGCGGGTCGACCGGCACCGGCTTCGCGTACCCGAAGATGGGCAGCCCGGCGAGCGCCCCCATCGCGGGCAGGATGAGCGACCCGAACGGGTCGATGTGCGGGATCGGGTTCAACGTGAGCCGGCCCGCCCGCTTCGCCGTGTCGTCGCCCAGCCACAGCGCGACCACCCCGTGGCTCAGCTCGTGGAGGATGACGGCGACGACGAGGCACCCGAAGAGGATCAGCGCCTCGCGGAGGGGCACCCGGTCAGCGCTTGGATGCGCAGGTGATGCAGAGCCGGGCGGCCGGCATCGCCTCCAGCCGGGCCTCGGCGATCGGGCCGCCGCAGCCCTCGCAGCGCCCGTAGGTGCCGTCGTCGAACTTCTGGAGGGCGACCTCGATGTCCTCCAGGGTGTCCGACAGGCTCACGGCCAGGGCGTCGATCTCGGCCCGCTCGGCCGTCACCTGGCTCGAGTCGGCGAACCCCTCGTCGAAGGTCAGGTCGGGGTCCGGGCCGTGCCCGAGCTTGCGCAGCTGGGCCAACAGCCGCTCCCGCTCCTCCTGGAGCTGGGCGCGCAGCGGCGCGTGCGACGTGTCGGCCATCCGAAAATGCTACTGCTCCCCCTCCCGCGTTTCCCCGGACGAAACCCCGGGGAGGCGGGCGCGGGGGTGCGCCGCGTCGTAGACCGCCCGCAGCCGGGCCGCCGACACCTGCGTGTACACCTGCGTGGTCGCGAGGCTGGCGTGGCCCAGCAGCTCCTGGACCACCCGGATGTCCGCACCCCGGTCGACCATGTGCGTAGCGCACGAGTGGCGCAAAACGTGCGGATACACCCGCTCGCCGAGCCCGGCGCGGCCGCCCGCGCCGCGGACGAGCATCCACACTCCTTGGCGCGTCAGCCGGCCCCCGCGGGCGTTCAGGAAGACGGCGTCCCCGGCCCGCGCCCGGGGGCGCTCGAGCGCCGGGCGGCCGCGGGCGAGGTAGGCGGCGGTCGCCGCCCGGGCCGGCCGGCCAACCGGCACGAGCCGCTCCTTCGCCCCCTTGCCGAGCACCCGGAGCGTCCCCGAGTCGAGGTCGACGTCGGCCCGGTCGAGACCGACGAGCTCGCTGATCCGCGCGCCGGCGCCGTAGAGCACCTCGAGGATCGCCCGGTCCCGCAGCGCGCGCGGGTCGTCACCCTCGGCGGTGGCCAGGAGGGCGGCCGCCTCCGCCTCGGTGAGCGGCTTCGGGATCCCCGCCGGGACGCGCGGCGGCGCGACGTCGTCGCTCGGGTCGGTCGCGGCGAGCCCCTCGTCGACGCAGAACCGGTGGAGGGACCGGACCGCGACGAGCGCCCGGGCCGCCGACGCCGGGGCGAGCGGCGCGCCGTCCCCGTCGCGCGGCGCTCGGAGCGACGCCGCGTACCCGCCGACCAGCGTCGGCGTCACCCCGTCGGGGCTGGTCACGCCGTGCTCCCGCAGGTACCGCGCGTACGCCTGCAGGTCGCGTCGGTACGCGGCGAGCGTGTTGGGCCGCAGGCCGCGCTCGACCGCGAGGTAGCTCGCGTGCTCGGCGAGCGCGTCGTCGAGGGCGTCGGGGCCGGGCGCGTCGGCCACGGCTCAGGCTCTCCCGCGGCCCTCGAGGTGCTCGCGGGTCAGGAGCAGCCCGATGATGCTCTTGGCGTCGATCAGTTCGCGGCGCGCGATCAGCTCGGGGACGGTGTCGAGCGCGACCGGCTCGATCGTCATCGCGTGCTCCTCCGCGCTCACCGCGTGCCGCGCCGGCAGGCGCTCGAGCTCGGTCGCGCAGAAGAGGTGGGAGCGCTCGTCGCAGAACCCGGGCGAGTTGAAGAACTCGGCGAGCAGGGTGAGCCTCCCCGGTCGGCGGCCGATCTCCTCCTCGAGCTCGCGGGCCGCGGTCGTCTCGGGCGGCTCGCCGGCCACGTCGCGCTTCCCGGCGGGCAGCTCCAGCAGCGCCCGCCCCACGGCGGCGCGCCACTGGCGGACCATCACCACGCGCCCGTCCTCGACGGGCGCCATCACCACCGCGCCGGGGTGGCGCACCACGGTGCGCTGGAACGTCCCACCGTCCGGACCCGCGACGGTCAGCTCGTCGAGCGACAGGAAGGACGATGCGTACCGCGTCGTCGAATCGACGACGCGGAAGTCGGTCACGACGCGCTGAGCTCGGCCGTGACGATCGGCAGGCGCGGCGCCCGGCCCTCGGCGCGCTCCGCCGCGGCGCGCACGAACGAGGCGAACAGCGGGTGGGGTCGGTCGGGCCGGCTCTTGAACTCGGGGTGGGCCTGGGTCGCGACGTAGAAGGGGTGGACCGACCGGTCCAGCTCGATGTACTCGACGAGCCGGTCGTCGGGCGACGTGCCGCTCGCCCTGAGCCCGGCCTCCTCGAGGCGGGCCCAGTAGCGGTTGTTCACCTCGTAGCGGTGGCGGTGACGCTCGTAGACGAGCTCCTCGCGGTACGCGTCGGCGACGATCGACCCCGCGTGGAGCTTCGCGGGGTACGTGCCGAGGCGCATCGTCCCGCCGAGGTCGATGATCTCGCGCTGCTCGTCCATCAGGTCGATCACCGGGTGGGGCGTGTGCGGATCGAACTCGCTCGAGTTCGCACCGAGCAGCCCGCACACGTCGCGGGCGAACTCGATCACGGCGCAGTGCAGGCCGAGGCACAGCCCGAGGAACGGCACGCCGTGCTCCCGCGCGAAGCCCGCCGCGGCGATCTTGCCCTCGATGCCCCGGAACCCGAACCCGCCCGGGATGATCACCCCGTCCAGGTCGCGGAGGCGGCCCTCGGCGAGCAGGCCCTCAAGGTCGTCGGACGCGATCCAGTCCACGTCCACCCGCGCGCCGCACGCGTACCCGCCGTGGCGCAGCGCCTCGACCACCGACAGGTAGGCGTCGGGCAGGTTCACGTACTTGCCGACGAGCCCGATGCGCACCGTCCGCTCGGCGGCGTCGATCCCCGCCACCAGGTGGCGCCACGACGCCAGGTCGGGCGACCGGTCGTCGAGGCGCAGCACCCGGCACACGTAGTCGTCGAGGCCCTCGTCGTGGAGGACGAGCGGGATCTCGTAGAGGTGGTCGGCGTCGACCGCCGACACGATCCCCTCCTCGGGCACGTCGCAGAGCTGGGAGATCTTCTCCTTCAGCCGGGTCGGGATCGGCCGGTCGGACCGGCAGACGATCGCGTCGGGCTGGATGCCCCGGCTGCGCAGCTCGGTCACCGAGTGCTGCGTCGGCTTCGTCTTCTGCTCGCCCGACGGGCCGATGAACGGCACGAGCGTGACGTGCACGTAGAAGACGTTGTCGCGGCCGACGTCCTTGCGGAACTGACGGATCGCCTCGAGGAACGGGAGGATCTCGATGTCGCCGACCGTGCCGCCCACCTCGGTGATCACGACGTCGACGTCCTCGTCGGCGAGGCGCAGGATGCGGCCCTTGATCTCGTCGGTGATGTGCGGGATCACCTGCACCGTCTGGCCGAGGTACGCGCCCCGCCGCTCCTTCGCCAGCACCTCCTGGTAGATGGAGCCGGTCGTGGCGTTCGACTTCTTCGTCAGCGGCACGTCGACGAAGCGCTCGTAGTGGCCCAGGTCGAGGTCGGTCTCGCCGCCGTCGTCGGTGACGAACACCTCACCGTGCTGGAAGGGGTTCATCGTCCCCGGGTCCACGTTGATGTACGGGTCGAGCTTCTGGAGCGTCACCCGCACGCCGCGGCTCTTGAGGAGTCGCCCGAGCGAAGCGGCGGTGAGGCCCTTCCCGAGGCTGGAGGCCACCCCACCGGTCACGAAGATGTGCTTCGCCACTGCGACTCGAACCTACCACGGGGGTATGTCAGCGCCGGTGGACCGGCGCGCGCGTCAGGGCGCGACGCGTGCCGCAGCGGCCCGCTCCAGCAGCTCCGCCGCGTGACGGCGCGCGTGATCCGACTCGCC
>JBPYDT010000069.1:0-7749 GCA_051986275.1 Acidimicrobiia bacterium
GCGGGCGGCCGCCGCTGGACGCGCCGCTCCACGTGGAGTCGCGCCTCGGGTGTGACCGCCGCCCGATCGACCCGTCGAGCGAGGAGGGCCGGATCGCGCTCCTCGCGTACACGTGGCCCGACATGGCCGCGCGCCTCGCCCTGCTGCGGGCAGCGCTCGACGTGGCCGCGCGCGTCCCCGCGGTCGTCGAGCAGGCCGACTTCCTGTCGTGGCTGCCCGCCCAGCTGGCGAAGCCCGTGCCGGGGCGCGTCACGGTCGTCCAGCACTCCATCGTCTTGCAGTACTGCGACGCGGACACGATCGCCGGGCTGCGCGACACGCTGCACGCCGCCGGCGCCCGAGCCACGGCCGACGCGCCGCTCGCCTGGCTGCGCCTCGAGCCGCGCTCCATGGCCAACATCGAGCCCGAGCTGCGCCTCACCACCTGGCCGGGCGGCACGGAGCGGGTCGTCGGCCACGCCCCCTTCCACCTCGGGCCGGTGCGCCTCGAGGACGCGGCCGCCGGGTCGCCGCCGCCCGCTACCGGGGGGTGACTCGACATCGAGGCGCGACGCGACTAGAACGCGTTCCTGCGGCCGAAAGACGGGAACCGTCGGCCAGGCCCGGGCGGGCCGGGCAGCGAGCACTTCGGGGGGACACCGTGGGGAAGCACGCGAAGCGACGGTGGGGGCTGCTGGGGAGCGCCGTCCTGCTGGCACTGGGCGCGACGGTCGCGCCGGCCGCTGCCCAGACGGGCGGTGGCACCAAGCCGGAGGCCACCGAGGTCGGCGTCACGGCCACGACGATTCGCATCGCGGTCATCGCCGACGTCAACAACGCCGCGGCGCCGGGCGTCTTCCAGGGCTCGGTGGACGCGGTCAACGGGTTCGCGAAGTACGTCAACGCGCACGGCGGCATCGCCGGGCGCAAGGTGGTCGTCGACTTCTACGACTCGAAGCTGAGCGACAGCGAGGCCCGCAACGCGGTCATCAAGGCGTGCGCGAACGACTTCGCGATGGTCGGGACCTCGGCGCTGTTCCTGAACAACGTCGACGACCAGCTGGCCTGCAAGGACCAGGCCGGCGCCCCGACGGGCCTGCCGGACCTGCCGTTCGTGACCACCGAGGTCGTGCAGCAGTGCTCGCCCGACACGTATCCGATGGCGCCGCCCCAGATCATCTGCTCGACGCAGAGCGACCATCCTCAGACGTACCAGTCGAACGTCGGGCGCGGCTACTACTACAAGCAGAAGTTCGGCAACTCGCTCCACGGGGTCTACATCTTCGGCAACGACGTGAAGGCGGCGGAGAACTCGACGATCGCCAGCCTCGGCCAGCTCCGCCTGGTGTGCTGCACCTCGGACCAGGACTTCGGGATCTCGGCGGCCTCGCCGCAGAGCGCGTACACCCCGATCGTCGAGGCGATGAAGAACCACAACTCGAACTACGGCCAGAGCACGAGCACGTTCAACACGACGGTCTCGCTGCGCCGTGAGGCCCAGCTCCAGGGCGTGACGGCCAAGGTCTGGGACTGCGGCACCCAGTGCTACAGCCCCCAGATCATCAGCCAGGGTGGGAGCGCGGTCGACGGCGAGTACGTCGACACGCTGTACCTGCCGTTCCTCGACTCGGCGGAGCGGGCCGCGAACCCGATGGCGGCCGCGTTCGTGAAGTACACCGGTGCGGACAAGGCGGGCGAGCTCGGAGGCGTCTACGCCTGGTCGGCGGGCGTGGCGCTCCAGCAGGCGATCAACGCCGCGGTGAAGCAGGGCGGCGTGAACGCCGTGACCCGCAAGAACATCTTCACCCAGCTGAACGCCATCCACAGCTTCAACGCCGACGGGCTGCTCGGCACGATCGACCTCGCGGGCCGGGTGATCAGCCCCTGTCACGTGCTGCTCCAGATCCAGAACGGCAAGTTCGTTCGGCTCAGCCCGACGAAGCCCGGCACGTTCGACTGCGCCAAGCACAACGTCATCCACGAGAAGCTGGACCTCTCGAGCAGCTGAACGGCGGGCTGGCGCGGGGCGTCAGCCGAAGACGCGGTCAGGCGCCGAGCGCGTCGAGCATGCTCCCGAGCCGGTCGATGGCCCGGCGCGACGCGGCGGCGTACCCCTCCTCGTCGATGCGCGGCCCGATCAGCTCGAGGTCGAACGCGCCGCGGTACCCCGCGGTGAGCACCTGGCCGAGGATCCGCTCGAGGGGGATGTCGCCGTCGCCCGGCACGAGGCGGTTCGGCGTCGACAGTGTCCCGACGGAGTAGTCGCTCACCTGCACGATCCGGAACGTGTCGACGTCGTCACGGATCGTCGTGCCCAGCGCCCGCTCGGCCCAGCAGGCGTTGACCTCGACGCACACGCCGATGTCGAGCCGGCGCGCCAGGTCGACCACGTCGCGCAGGGTGTGCACGAACCCGACGTCGGCGCGCAGCGAGTTGGTGTGCTCGAGCCCGAACGGGAGGGCGCGCCGCCGGGCGTCGTCGAGCAGCGGCGCGAGCGCGTCCGCCAGCGCGTCGGCCGCGTCCTCCCAGGTGAGCTGCCCGGCCGGACCCGTCGTCAGGATCAGGCACTCGGCTTCGACGGCCTCGGCCGCGTCGAGGGCCCGCTGCACCCGATCCCGCTGCGGTGCCCAGCGCGACCGGTCGGCGAGCACGAAGGGCCCGATGCCGATCAGGTTCGTGACGCGCAGGCCGGCGTCGTGGAGCCGCCGCGCCCCGTCGTCGAGCCCGGCGGCCTCGAGCTTGGCGAGCGACGCGCCGACGGCGGTCACGCCCGCCGCCTCATAGAAGGCGAGGTCCTCGTCGAGCGACCACCGGAAGGTCGAGATCGCGCTCAGGGACACGCGCGGGTGCATACTCGGCGCGCTCACCCGAGAGAGGCGGCGCGGACGACGCCGCTGCCGCCGTCGAGCTGCAGGTTGATCCCGGTCAGCAGCTCGGACTCCGGGCTCGCGAGATAGACCGCGGCGTAGGCGACGTCGCGGGCCTCGCCGAGCCGCGTCAGGTGCATCGCCTCGAGGCGCTGCCGGCGCTCGGGGGCGAGGTCCGCGTCGCGGCGTGTGTTCAGCACGTAGCCGGGGCTGATCGTGTTGCAGCGGATCCCCTGGCCGGCGTAGTCGGCCGTGACTGCTCGGGTGAGCGCGTTCAGCCCGCCCTTGCTCACGGCGTACGCCGCGAGCCCGCGGCTCGGTCGCTCGGCCTGGCGCGACGACACGTTCACGATCGACCCGTGCCCCGCGGCCAGCATGTGCGGGATCGAGTCCCGGCACAGCCACATCGGCGCCGTGAGGTTCACGCGCAACGCCCGCTCCCACCCTTCGGTCGTCAGGTCGGCGACCGCCGCGTCGTAGGTGCCGGTGGTCGCCACGGCGTTGTTCACCAGCACCGTGAGGCCGCCGAAGCTCGCCACCGTGGTCGCCACGAGGTCGCGACAGGTCGCCTCGTCGCCGAGGTCGCCCGCCACGAAGCAGGCCTCGCCCCCGGCGGCCGCGATTCGGTCGACGACGGCCTTGCCCCGCGCCGCGTCACGTCCGTGCACCGCGACCTTGGCGCCCTCGGCGCCGAACTCCAGCGCGATCGCCTCGCCGATCCCGGCGGTCGACCCGGTGACGAGGGCGATCTCTCCGGCGAGCCGCACGGCCGGGCACGATAACGCCCAGGGTCCGGCCCGGCGGTCAGCGGCTGGCCGCCCCGACCGGCGTCCGCGCGGGCCGGGCGGCCGGGCCGCGGCGCGGCGCGGCGCGGAGGCGCCAGCCCCCGACGGCCGCGACACCGATGCCCAGCCCGATGACCATCGCCACCTCGAAGCGCGCCCAGAAGGCGGGCAGCGTCGTGGGGAGCTGCGAGCGGTAGAGCACGGTCACGTCCGCCAGCCCGCCCGCGAGCGCGAGGAAGAGGCCGGCGAGCAGCAGGAGCGGCGCCGCGGCCGACACGCTGCGGCGCACGACCCACGCCAGCGCGAGGACGCCGACCGCGATCCCGCCGAGCGCGTACGCGCTCGCGGCCAGCTTCGTCGGGCCGCTGACCGTGGTCCCGGCCCAGACCCCGACCACGTGGGCCGCCTCGCCCACGATCATCGCGGCCAGCGCCGCGGCGACCGCCGGTCGCGCGAGGCGCGTCGAGGCCAGCGCCAGGATCAGGAGCGCGAACGCGGCGGCGAGGCCGACCCACGGCCAGGCCGACGGGCCGGGGACCCAGATCACGTCGCCGTGCACCGCGATGGGCGCGCCGTCCCGGACGAGCGACACGCTCCAACGCAGCACCTCGTGGCGCGCCCCGGGATCGCGCTCCACCTCGGGCGGGTTGCCCGCGCCGAGCCAGTGCGCGCGGTGGTCGTGCCAGCGCACGACCGTGCCGCTGCCGATCCGCTGCCACTGGGGCGGCGCCGTCGGGTTGGCCGACTTGGGCACCGGCACGTTCCCCGTGCGCGTCCGGTTCAGGTAGACGGCCGGAGATCGGAGGTTCTGGAACACGCCGAGCGGCCCGACCTGCAGGTACGGCTCGTCGTCGTAGCCGAGCACGGTGATCTCGCGCCCGGTCCCGTTGTCGAGCTCGAGCTTGTTGCCGAGGTCGTCGACCCGAACGGTGAGGCCCGCGACGGCCGGCACGATCCCCAGCACCCGCGTCTGGTAGTTGCTCGGCTGGATGCCGGCGACGCCGTGCGCACCCGCCGGATCCGGCGCCACGACGACCGTCGCGGCGCCGAGCGCGAGGACGAGCAGCGCGCGTCGGAGCCGCATCAGCTCGCCGCGTCGTCCGCGAGCGCCTCGATCAGGTCGGCCCGCGCCCGCGCCACGCGCGACCGGACCGTGCCGACGGGGACGCCGCAGACCGTGGCGGCCTCGGCGTACGAGCAGCCCAGGACCTGGGTGAGCACGAACGCCTCGCGCCGCCCGCGTTCGAGGCCTCCGACGAGCGCATCGAGCGCGTGGGCGCCGGCGGGGTCGGGCGTGTCGACCCGTGTCGGGCCCGTCAGGCGCGCCGCGAGACGGGCTCGCCGTCCGCGGCGCCGCAGCGCGTCGACGCACGCCCGTCGGGCGATCGCGAGCAGCCACGTCCGGGCGGACGCCTCGTGGCGAAAGGCGGGCAGCGCTCGCCACGCGCGCACGTAGACGTCTTGCGTGACGTCGTCCGCTTCGGTCGTGCTCACCTCGTGGGCCACGAAACGCCACACCTCGCCCTGGCTGCGCTCGACGAACGCCCGCAACGCCGACCGGTCTCCGTCACGGGCCGCGAGCAGCAACCCGGTGAGCTCGTCCACCGCGCGCGACCCTACTGACGACCCTCGTCGCCAGCGGCATCACGCCCGGGGGTGTCCGGTCGCTACGCGCAGCGCCGGCAGCGACCCACGAGGTCGACGCGGTGGGCTTCGGTGTGGAAGCCGGTGGCCGCCGCGATCTGGTCCACGGCGTGGCGCAGCGACTGCTCGAGCCGCGCGTTCGGCGGGACGTCTTCGACGGTCCCGCACGAGGAGCAGATCAGGTGGTGGTGATGCCCGACGAGATCCTCTGCCAGCTCGAAGCGGGCGAACTCGTCGTTCGTGACGATCCGGTGCACGACGCCCGCCTGCTCCAGCACGACGAGGTTGCGGTACACGCTGCTCTGCGCGAGCCCGTCACTCACTTCCAGCAGCTCGGGGATGGTGATCGGCCGGGACGAAGAGGCCAGCACGTCGACGATCGCGGCGCGGTTGGAGGTCAGGCGCTGATGCACCCGCCGCAAACGAGCCGTGACCGTGTCGCGCAGGTCGTCGATCACGGCGGCGAGTGTACCGTCGGCCTGCATGAACCCGACCGAGCGGTTCGCGCGCCTCGTCCGGGATCGTGACGACGCGCTCCCGCTCACGGAAGCGGCGCTGCTCATCGCCGCCCACGACCACGACGTCGACGAGGACGCGGCGGTCGCCGACCTCGCGGCGCTTGCCGCCGACGCACCCGGCGACCTGGAGGCCCTCGCGCGCTACCTGTTCGTCGAGCAGGGCTTCGCCGGTAACGACCGGGACTACGCCGACCCGGCGAACTCGTTTCTCGACCTCGTGCTCGAGCGTCGCCTCGGAATCCCGATCACGCTCAGCGTGCTAATGCTCGACGTCGGGCAGCGCCGCGGCCTAGCACTCCACGGCGTCGGGATGCCCGCACACTTCCTGGTCGGGAGCGATGACGGCCGCTACGTGGATCCGTTCCATCAGGGGGTCGTCCTGGACCGCGCCGGCTGCCGGGCCCGATTCGAGGAGCTGATGCCTGACACCCCGTGGCGCGACGCCTACCTCCGGCCAGTGGGATCACGGGCGATCCTCGTGCGCATGCTCTCGAATCTGGTGCACACCTACGTCGATCGGTCACCGGCCGACGCGGTCTGGGCGCTGCAGCTCCGCCTCGCCGTCCCCGGCGTGGCGCCGAGCGAGCGCCGAGACGCCGCCGCGCTCCTCGGCAGCCTCGGCCGATTTCGTGAGGCGGCCGCGGCGCTCGACCAGGTCGCCGACGAGCTCGACGCCCCGAGCGCGGCCCGAGCTCGCGACGACGCGGCCAGGCTCCGCGCGCGGGCGAATTGATGGCCGCGCGCGAGCTCCCGATGTTCCCGCTGGGCACCGTGCTGTTCCCGCACGGGCTGCTGCCGCTGCACGTGTTCGAGCCGCGCTACCGGTCGATGATGGAGTACTGCCTCGCCGGCGACGCGAGCTTCGGTGTGGTGCTCATCGAACGGGGAAGCGAGGTCGGCGGCAACGACCTTCGCTTCGACGTCGGCACGGTGGCGCGCATCCTCCAGGCGGCGCGTCTCGACGACGGGCGGTACGTGCTCGTCACCGTGGGCGAGCACCGGGTCCGGGTCGACCGCTGGCTTCCTGACGCGCCGTATCCCCGTGCCGAGGTCGAGCCGCTCGAGGACTGGGCGGACGCCGAGGCCTCCGATCGTCTCGCCGACGTCGGCCGCGTCCTCCAGCGCAGCCTGGCGCTGCGCACCGAGCTCGGGGAGCCCGTGGCGGCCGTCGAGGTCGCGCTCGCTGACGACCCCGTCCGCGCGTCGTTCGAGGCGTGCAGCCTCGCCGGACTCGGGCCGCTCGACGCGCAGCGGCTCCTCGAGCTCGACGACGCAGCGCAGCGCCTCGCTGACCTCGAGGCGCAGCTGCGCGAGGAGGTCGCGGTGCTCGAGTTCCGGCTGCGAGGGTGATCCGTCGGCCTACGCTTCGAACGTGGACGGCGAGCCCGACGACGCGGACGAAGACCTCGCCGCGCTCGAACGCGCGGAGGCCGAGCTGAACCAGCTGGAGCTCGAGCTGCGCCGGACCGAAGGCGCCGAGGACGCGCCCGACGAGTGACGGACGCGGACGGTCCCGTCCGGGTGCGATTCTTCGCTGCGGCCCGTGACGCAGCCGGTGCGACCGAGCTCGTCGTGGCGCCACAGTGTCTCGGCGACTTGCTCGAGACGCTGCGCGCCGACCGCGGCCCGACCTTCGCGGCCGTGCTCGACACCGCCCGGGTCTGGGTGAACGGTGACGACCCGGCCGCCGGCAACGCGACGCTCCTCGCGGCGGGCGACGAGGTCGCTGTCCTCCCGCCGGTCAGCGGCGGGGAGTGAGCGCGGACGGCACGCCCCGATTCGGACTGGTCGGCCAGCCCTCAGCGGCCGAGCGCCAGGTCGATCTGGCTCGCCTTCTGGAAGCGGGTCGCCACGTCGTCCCAGTCGACGAGGTGCCAGAAGGCGTCGACCCACTCGGCCTTCCGGTTCTCGTACTGGAGGTAGAACGCGTGCTCCCACATGTCGAGCACGAGCAGC
>JBPYDT010000070.1:0-2033 GCA_051986275.1 Acidimicrobiia bacterium
CGGCGCTGGGCAAGCTGCCGAGCGTCGTGCCCTCCGACACCGTGGTCGGCCAGCTCAAGGCCGTGCCGGGCGCGGAGCTCGGGCTCAAGCCGGGGATCCCCGTCGTGATCGGCGCGGGCGACCGCCAGTGCGAGGTGCTCGGCTCGGGCGCGTCGGAGGACCGGCCGATGGTCAGCTGGGGCACGACGGCCAACGTGTCCGTGCCGGTGCAGGAGCGCCCGGTCCCCTCGCCCGCCGGCGCCGTCGTGACCCGGGCCGCCGAGGGCGGCTGGCTGCTGGAGGGAGGGCTGTCCGCCGCGGGGTCGTTCCTGGCCTGGCTCGGCCGCCTCCTCGCCCGCACCCCCGACGAGCTGGCGACGCTGGCGGCCGGCAGCCCGCCCGGCGCGCGCGGCGTGGTGGCGGTGCCCTGGCTCGACGGGGCGCGCGCCCCGTGGTGGCGCGACGACGCGCGCGCCGGCTTCATGGGCCTGGGCGCGGCGCACGGGGCCGACGACCTGGCGCGGGCGGTCATCGAGTCGGTGGCGTGGGACGTGCTGCGCGTGATGGAGGTGGTCACCGTCGGCCGCCTCGGGGGCAGCACGGCCGAGGGGGTCACGTTGGGCGGTTCGGGCACGAGCCTGCCGCTCTGGGTCGAGGTGCTGACGTCGGTCCTCGGCGTCCCCGCCACGCGGCGGCGCTCGGGCGAGGCGGCCTGCGCGGGCGCGGCGCTGTTGGCCGGGCGGGCCCTCGGCATGAACCTCACGCTCGACGAGATCGACCCGGTGGCGGCGGTGATCGAGCCCGATCCGGAAGCGGTGGAGCTGTACCGGCGGCTGCGCCCGCAGGTCGACCACGTCGCCCTGTCCGTGCTCGAGGCGACGGCGTCGCTGCCCGAGCCCGAGCGCACCGACCGCAGCCGGGCGTACTGAGGCCGTGCGCGTCGAGCTCGCCTACGGCCGGCGCGGCATCGTCGTGGACGTGCCCGACGATGCCGAGGTGGTCCTCCCGGTGGACGCGCCGGCGCTGGCGGACGAGACCGGCGCGGTCACCGAGGCGCTGCGCCGGCCCGGCTCCGGGCCGCCGCTGCGCGACCTGGTGCGGGGACGAGCCCGGGTGGCGGTCGTCTTCCCCGATCTCACCCGGCCGATGCCGAACCGCACCGTGCTGCCGCCGCTGCTGGCCGAGCTCGAGCGCGGCGGGGTGCCGGCGGAGCGCATCACCTTGCTGTGCGCGACCGGCACCCACCGCCGCGCGACACCCGGCGAGATGGCGGAGCTCATCGGGCCCGACGTCGTCGCGCGCTACGCGGTCGTGGACCACGACGCGCGCAACGGCGACCACGTGCGCGTCGGCGAGGTCGAGGGCACGGCGGTGCTGCTCCAGCGCGAGTACGTCGAGGCGGACGTGCGGATCGTCACCGGGTTCGTCGAGCCGCACTTCTTCGCCGGCTTCAGCGGCGGGCCCAAGGCGGTCTGCCCGGGACTGGCCGCCACCGAGACGATCCTGGAGGCGCACCACCCGCGCCGCATCGCGGACGCCCGCGCGACGTTCGTGACCCGTGCCGGCAACCCGGTGCACGACTTCGTGCGGGCCGCCACCGCGCTGGCGGAGCCGCAGTTCTCGGTCGACGTCGCGATCAACCGGTCCCGCCGGGTGACCGCCGTCTTCGCCGGCGCGCTCACCCCCACCCACGACGCGGCCTGCGCGCACGTGGGCGCCTCGGCGGTGCGCAACGTCGAGGCGCCGTTCGACCTGGTCGTCTCCACCAACGGGGGACACCCGCTCGACCGCAACCTGTACCAAGCCGTCAAGGGCATGGCGGCGGCCGAGCGCATCCTGCGCGATCGCGGCGTCGTCGTGATGGCCGCCGCCTGCGAGGACGGCGTGCCCGACGGCGGCGCGTTCGCCCGCCTCCTCGCGGAGGCCACGACGCCGCGCGAGCTGATCGACGCCGCCGGCGGTCCCGAGCTCGACCGCTGGCAGGCCCAGGTCCTCGGCCGGGTGGTGGAGCGGGCCGAGGTCCACCTCTTCAGCGCGGGCCTGAGCGATGCCAC